>NZ_JBICXQ010000011.1:0-233428 GCF_043200375.1 Streptomyces sp. NPDC048434
TTTTTTTTTTCCCGCCCCCACCCGGGGGGGGGGCCCCCCACGGGTGGGGGGGGGGGGGGGGGGGGGGGGTGGGTGTGCGGACGTAAAGCGCAGCAGTCCGCACACCCACCCCGGAGGCCCCGCCACCGGCACCCACCACAAACCCGGGGCCCCACCCCACAACCCCACCCGCCCCGCCAAAGGCGGGAAAGAACAACAGAAACAAAAACGGCGGGGCCACCCGGCAACGTGGGAAGCCTCAGCGCCGTGGCGCGACGGTCACCTCGACCCGCTGGAATTCCTTCAGCTCCGAGTACCCCGTCGTCGCCATCGCCCTGCGCAGCGCACCGAAGAAGTTCATGGAACCGTCGGGGACCGTGGACGGCCCCAGCAGCACCTCCTCCGTGGTGCCGACCGCACCGAGGTCCATCCGCTTGCCGCGCGGCACATCCTCGTGCACGGCCTCCATGCCCCAGTGGTGGCCGCGGCCGGGCGCGTCCGTGGCACGGGCCAGCGGGGAGCCCATCATCACGGCGTCGGCGCCGCAGGCGATCGCCTTCGGGAGGTCGCCGGACCAGCCCACCCCGCCGTCGGCGATGACGTGGACGTAGCGGCCGCCGGACTCGTCCATGTAGTCGCGGCGCGCGGCCGAGACATCGGCGACCGCGGTCGCCATCGGGACCTGGATGCCGAGGACGTTCCGCGTGGTGTGCGCGGCGCCGCCGCCGAAGCCGACCAGCACACCGGCCGCGCCCGTACGCATCAGGTGCAGCGCGGCGGTGTACGTGGCGCAGCCGCCGACGATGACCGGGACGTCCAGCTCGTAGATGAACTGCTTGAGGTTCAGCGGCTCGGCCGCGGAGGAGACGTGCTCGGCGGAGACCGTGGTCCCGCGGATCACGAAGATGTCCACGCCCGCGTCGACGACGGCCTTGGAGAACTGCGCCGTACGCTGCGGCGACAGCGCGGCGGCGGTCACCACGCCCGCGTCCCGCACCTCCTTGATCCGCTGCCCGATCAGCTCTTCCCTGATCGGCGCGGCGTAGATCTCCTGGAGCCGCTTGGTGGCGTTGGCGCCGTCCAGCTCCGCGATCTCGGCGAGCAGCGGCTCCGGGTCCTCGTACCGGGTCCAGAGGCCCTCCAGGTTGAGGACGCCCAGGCCGCCCAGCTCACCGATACGGATCGCGGTCTGCGGGGAGACCACCGAGTCCATGGGAGCGGCCAGGAACGGCAGCTCAAAACGGTAGGCGTCGATCTGCCAGGCGATCGAGACCTCCTTCGGGTCGCGGGTGCGGCGACTGGGTACGACGGCGATGTCGTCGAATGCGTATGCCCGGCGGCCGCGCTTGCCGCGCCCGATCTCGATCTCAGTCACGTGTGTGGCCTTTCCCTCTACGTCTGCGATTCCAGTATCCCCGACACACCGAAGCCCGCGGCCGGGGAGCGGCCGCGGGCTTCACGGTAGGGCCGTGCTAGCGACGTGTGTAGTGACGCGCCTCAGTGGTCATCCGACCCCTCGATCCGAGGGATCTCAGCGACGCGAGTAGTTGGGCGCCTCGGTGGTCATCTGGATGTCGTGCGGGTGGCTCTCCTTGAGGCCCGCGGAGGTGATGCGGACGAAGTGGCCCTTCTCCTTGAGCTCGGGGATGTCGGCGGAGCCGACGTAACCCATGGAGGCACGCAGGCCGCCGACGAGCTGGTGGGCGACCGAGGAGAGCGGGCCGCGGTAGGGCACCTGGCCCTCGATGCCCTCGGGGACCAGCTTGTCCTCGGAGAGGACGTTGTCCTGGAAGTAGCGGTCCTTGGAGAAGGACCGGGCCTGCCCGCGGGACTGCATCGCGCCCAGCGAGCCCATCCCGCGGTACGACTTGAACTGCTTGCCGTTGATGAAGACCATCTCGCCGGGCGACTCCTCGCAGCCGGCCAGCAGCGAACCCAGCATGACCGTGTCCGCGCCGGCCGCGATGGCCTTGGCGATGTCGCCGGAGAACTGCAGACCGCCGTCACCGATCAGCGGCACGCCCGCGGCGTTCGCGGCCTTCGCCGCCTCGTAGATCGCGGTGACCTGCGGCACACCGACGCCGGCGACGACGCGGGTGGTGCAGATGGAGCCGGGGCCGACGCCGACCTTGATGCCGTCGGCACCGGCGTCGATCAGCGCCTGGGCGCCGTCACGGGTGGCGACATTCCCGCCGACGACATCGACGCTGATGTTGGACTTGACCTTGGCGATCATGTCGAGGATGCCGCGGCTGTGGCCGTGTGCACTGTCGATGACGAGGAAGTCGGCACCGGCCTCGACCAGCGCCTGCGCCCGGTCGTACGAGGCGTCGCCGACGCCCACCGCCGCACCGACGACCAGCCGGCCCTCGGCGTCCTTGGCGGCGTTCGGGTACTTCTCCGCCTTGACGAAGTCCTTGACCGTGATCAGGCCCTTGAGCACGCCCGCGTCGTCGACCAGCGGAAGCTTCTCGATCTTGTGGCGGCGCAACAGCTCGATGGCGTCCTCGCCGGAGATGCCGACCTTGCCGGTGACCAGCGGCATCGGCGTCATGACCTCGCGGACCTGCCGGCTGCGGTCCATCTCGAAGGCCATGTCGCGGTTGGTCACGATGCCCAGCAGCTTGCCCGCCGCGTCGGTGACCGGCACCCCGCTGATGCGGAACTTGGCGCACAGCGCATCGGCATCGGCGAGCGAGGCATCCGGGCGGACCGTGATCGGGTCGGTGACCATGCCGGACTCGGAGCGCTTGACCAGATCGACCTGGTTGGCCTGGTCCTCGATGGAGAGGTTGCGGTGCAGTACGCCCGCGCCACCCTGCCGCGCCATGGCAATGGCCATCCGTGCCTCGGTGACCTTGTCCATCGCAGCGGACAGCAGCGGGATGTTCACCGCGACGTTGCGCGAGACCCGGGAAGCGGTGCTCACCGCGTTCGGCAGCACCTCCGACGCACCGGGCAGCAGCAGCACGTCGTCGTATGTCAGCCCGAGCATGGCGAATTTGGCGGGCATACCGTCGACGTTGTCACTCATGACACCTTCCCCAATGCTCTTGCCTCAGCGCGGACTCCCATGCTAACGGCCTAATGAAGTGTCCCATTCCACGAGCGATGAGGGCCTTGTCACTTGTGGCTTTCTACGGCGATATCCCGCCGCCCGCGCGAGGATCTGCTACTGCTCGGCGAGCGCCCGCAGCCTGCTCAGCGCACGATGCTGGGCGACCCGTACCGCCCCGGGCGACATCCCCAGCATCTGCCCGGTCTCCTCGGCCGTCAGCCCGACGGCGACCCGCAGCAGGACCAGCTCACGCTGGTTCTCCGGAAGATTCGCCAGCAGCTTCTTGGCCCACTCGGCGTCGCTGCTCAGCAGCGCCCGCTCCTCGGGGCCGAGGGAGTTGTCCGGCTGCTCGGGCATCTCGTCGGACGGCACGGCCGTGCTGCCCGGATGCCGCATCGCGGCCCGCTGCAGATCGGCGACCTTGTGGCCGGCGATGGCGAAGACGAACGCCTCGAAGGGCTTGCCGGTGTCGCGGTAGCGCGGCAGCGCACAGAGCACCGCGACACACACTTCCTGCGCCAGGTCCTCGACGAAGTGCCGGGCGTCACCCGGCAGCCTCGACAGCCGGGTGCGGCAGTAGCGCAGGGCGAGGGGATGCACATGGGCCAGAAGATCGTGGGTGGCCCGCTGGTCACCCTCGACGGCACGTGCGACGAGAGCGCCGATTTCCTGCTTCCCGTCATCACGCATCGGACCATGGTGCCTTGGTGCCGCACGATCCGCGGCATCAGGTCCGTACTTGTGCACTGAAGCGTTATGCGCAGCAGGTGCGCCGGCTGTCATGTCCTGCGCCCTCCCCTCGTGCCCGACCGACCCGTCCCCGAGGAACTCCATACCTCAAGGATGCGGCACCGCACGGCGAATCGGACCGCCGGCGAACGCGGCGGCCGGCGGGGCACCCGATCGCCCCGCCCGCCGCAGGGCGGGCGGGGATCTTCACCTCCCCGCATCGCTGCACGTCACAACGCCTTAGCGGACCAGTCCCCAGCGGAAGCCGAGCGCCACCGCATGCGCCCGGTCGGAGGCGCCGAGTTTCTTGAAAAGGCGCCGCGCGTGGGTCTTGACCGTGTCCTCCGACAGGAAGAGCTCACGGCCGATCTCGGCGTTCGAACGGCCGTGGCTCATGCCCTCCAGCACTTGGATCTCGCGCGCGGTCAGCGTCGGCGCGGCACCCATTTCGGCGGACCGCAGCCGGCGCGGGGCGAGCCGCCACGTCGGGTCGGCCAGCGCCTGGGTCACCGTCGCCCGCAGCTCGGCACGCGAGGCGTCCTTGTGCAGATAGCCGCGGGCACCGGCGGCGACCGCGAGCGCGACACCGTCCAGATCCTCGGCCACCGTGAGCATGATGATCCGGGCGCCGGGATCGGCGGACAGCAGCCGGCGCACGGTCTCGACACCGCCGAGACCGGGCATCCGTACGTCCATCAAAATCAAATCCGAGCGATCGGCACCCCAGCGGCGGAGGACTTCCTCGCCGTTGGCCGCGGTCGTCACACGCTCGACGCCGGGCACGGTCGCAACCGCCCGACGGAGCGCCTCTCGGGCAAGCGGGGAGTCGTCGCAGACGAGGACGGATGTCATGACCGCCCTCCGCAGCTGATGCGCGTCACCTTGAGCCTCCAGGCTGGTACGTATCGTCACCTGTGCGATTGGCGGCCTCGGACATCTGCCCGACGACTACCTCTGCCAATCGCCTCCGCACTCTCAACGACGGTCACTCGAAAGAGTTACGGCTTCGGCGACCGAGTTCAGCACGCTCCGTGAGGAGCCGGATACGCAGACGACTCATCGGGCGACCGGCATTCGCGCGTGCACCCTATGCCCTATTTGGCTCTCTTTCTTCCATTTTGATGGTGACTATGACTAGATTCGCAATGAGTCATATTTACATCTACTTCGACAGTAGATGTACCGTCGTGAGCACCGAGCCCGAATCAGCACCGCTTCGAGGGGACAAGCAATGGCAGATTTCTCCCGCCTCCCGGGCCCGAACGCAGACCTCTGGGACTGGCAGCTGCTCGCCGCCTGCCGCGGTGTGGACAGCTCGCTCTTCTTCCATCCCGAGGGTGAGCGCGGAGCGGCCCGCAGCGCGCGTGAGACATCGGCGAAGGAGGTGTGCATGCGCTGCCCGGTACGGGCCGAGTGCGCGGCGCATGCACTGGCCGTCCGTGAGCCCTACGGGGTGTGGGGCGGCCTCACGGAGGACGAACGCGAGGAACTCATGGGCCGGGCCCGCCACCGTCTGGTCCCCGCGTCCTCCATGACCGGTCCCGCAGGCGTCTCCGGCGCCTGACCTTCAGGAGCGCATCGCCCCTGAAGAAACGTTCCTGCATGGCTGCACGGGTGCATGCCGCAGGGTTGTGGGGGGTGTGTGCACCCGTGAGCGGTGTGGGGCCGGTGTGGCCGGGCCCCTCGGACGGGCCTGACGGGCCGGCAGGGCCAGAAATTTCCGACGGAACCGGGCGGCCGGCAGCTGCGGCCGGGCGCGAGCTGTTCCCCTCAGCGCCCCGCGGCATCCGCCAGCCGGTCGAGCGTCGCCTCCACGGCCGGGACCTGTGCCAGATCCGGCAGCGTGAGCGCGACGATCTCGCGGTGCACGGCGGGCTCCATCCGTATCGCCGTGGCCCCCTTGGGGCGTACCGACTCCAGGGTGAGCTCCGGCAGCGCGGCGACCCCCAGGCCCGCGCCGACCAGGCCGATCACCGCCGGATAGTCGTCCGTCGCGAAGTCGATACGCGGGGTGAAGCCCGCGCTCTCACAGACCTCCACCAGATGCCTGCGGCAGCGGGGGCAGCCCGCGATCCAGGCCTCGTCGGCCAGGTCGGCGAAGCGCGCGGTGCCCGCCTTCGCCAGCCGGTGGCCGTCCGGGACCAGGCAGATCAGCCGGTCCGCCAGGATCGGCCGGACCACCAGGTCGTCCCACTCCGCTCCGGCCACCGGGTCCGCGCCGCGCACCTCCGGATAGCGGAAGGCCAGCGCGATCTCGCAGTCGCCGTTGCGCAGCATCTCGATGGAGCGCGGCGGCTCGGCCTCGACCAGCGAGACCCGGGTGCCCGGGTGTGCGGCGCGCATCTTCGCCAGGGCGGTCGGCACCAGCGTCGAGCTGCCGGAGGGGAAGGACACCAGCCGCACCCGTCCCGCGCGCAGGCCCGCGATGGCCGCGATCTCCTCCTCGGCGGCGGTGAGCCCGGCCAGGATGCCCACAGCGTGCCGGACGAGCGCCTCGCCCGCCTGGGTCAGCCTCATCTCGCGGCCCGCACGGACCAGCAGCGGGGTGCCGGCGGACTGTTCCAGGGCCTTCATCTGCTGGCTGACGGCCGGCTGGGTGCAGCCCAGCTCGCGCGCGGCGGCGGAGAACGAGCCGCTCCTGGCGACGGCACGCAGCACACGGAGATGACGGGCCTCGATCATGTTTCGAGCATAAGGGGGTCTTGGGTTGATCAGGCAAAAATGAGTCGATGCTTTTGGGGCGGGATGGCTAGCGTGGACCTGGATCGAGGGCACGCGTAAGACCTGGATCGAGGGCACGCGTAAGAGGGGGACGCCCCGGGCCTCTCCATGAACCACGCCGATCGAGCGACGGAGCACCGTATGAAGCTGCTGACCGTGAATCTGGGCCGGCCCGCCCCGTCCGAGCACACCGACGCCGAGGGCGGCACGGGCATCGACAAACGGCCCGTGGACGGCCCGGTGGCGGTCACCGCCCCCGGCGCCAAGGGCACCGCAGGCAGCGGGCTGGCCGGTGACGCGGTGGTCGATCTGCGCCATCACGGCGGCGACGACCAGGCCGTTTACGCCTACGCGCGCGAAGACCTGGACGAGTGGCAGCGGGAGCTGGGCCGTGAGCTGGCCAACGGGTCCTTCGGCGAGAACCTCACCACGTCGGGCGTCGAGGTCACCGGCGCCCGCATCGGCGAACGCTGGCGGGTCGGCCCGCGGCTGCTGCTGGAGGTCACCTCACCGCGTATCCCCTGCCGTACGTTCCACGGGCGGATGGGCGAGCACGGCTGGATCAAGCGGTTCACCCAGGCCGCGGTGCCCGGCGCGTATCTACGGGTGATCGAGGCGGGCGAGATCCGCGCCGGGGACGCCGTCGAGGTGGTGCACCGCCCGGACCACGAGGTGACGATCGGGCTGACCTTCCAGGCCCTGACGACCCGGCGGGAGCTGCTGCCGCGGTTGCTGGAGGCGAGTGGCGCGCTCCCGGAGGAGGCACGGCGCAAGGCGCTGAAGTACACGGCGCGGCAGGAGGGTTGAGCCGCGGGGTCGTGCCCGGACCAGCTCCGCGGGGCGGTGCCCGGACCGGCTCCGCGGACCGGGCGGGGGCGGCTCCGGCGACCCCGCGGGAGCCGGGCGGCCGACGGGTCGTGCGGGCCGGGAGCGGTGAGCCCGCGGCCCGGTTGCCGGAGGGCCGAATGCCGGTCGTGCGCGGGCGGCCGCGCCGCCGGGGGGAGGGGCGCGGGCCTTGTGCCCCGGGCGGATAGCGTGCCCGTATGACGACTGCATTGATCACGGGAGCGACGGCGGGCATCGGGGCGGCGTTCGCCCGGCGGCTCGCGAGCGACGGCCACAGCGTGGTGCTGGTCGCGCGCGACGAGAAGCGACTGCACGAGCAGGCCACCGAGTTGCACGACCGGCACGGCATCGAGGCCGAGGTGCTGAGCGCCGATCTGTCCACCGAGGAGGGCATCGCCGCCGTCGAGGCGCGGCTCTCGGACACCAAGCACCCGGTGGATCTGCTGGTGAACAACGCCGGTTTCGGCAACAAGGGCGAGTACCTCGAAGTCTCGATGGCCGACGAGCTGACGATGCTGAAGGTGCACTGCGAGGCGGTGCTGCGGCTGACCACGGCCGGGGTGCGCGGGATGCGGGACCGGCGGCGGGGCGCGGTGGTCAATGTGGCGTCGGTGGCGGCGTTCGTGCCGCGCGGCACCTACGGCGCGAGCAAGGCGTGGGTCGTGCAGTTCACCCAGGGCGCCGCGCGGGATCTGGCCGGCAGCGGCGTCCGGCTGATGGCGCTGTGCCCGGGGTTCGTGCGGACCGAGTTCCACCAGCGGGCCGGGATGGGGACGGACAGCATCCCCGGGTGGATGTGGCTGGACGCGGACAAGCTGGTCGATGCCGCGATGAAGGATCTGACGCGGGGTAAGTCCCTTTCCATTCCGGACCCGCGGTACAAGGCGCTCATGGGCGCCGTGAAACTGGCGCCCCGTGGGGTGCTGGGGGGTCTGACGTCCCGTACCGGCCGTAAGTACGGGCCGCGCTGACGCGGGGTTACTTCCCGCGGTGCCGGGAGCGGTGCCGTGCGGGCGTGCCGTGCCGCTGCGGGGGCTGCCGGGCGGGGTGGCGGGCGGCCTCCGGGGGCCGGTCCAGGACTGCCGCTCACCTCCTGGACCCCGGCCCCTCCCGCCCGGCGTCTCCCGTGGGCGGGTGGGGCAGGGCCAGCCGAGCGGTGGTGCCGTCGTGCCAGGTGACATGGATGTCGTGGCCGGCGAGGCGGGTGGTCGCGAGGGTGTGTACGGGGGCGGGGTCCGGGTCCCCCGTCAGGGATGCCAGGGCCACGAAGAGGGTGCCCCCGGGGCCGGGTGTGGTGCGGCCCTCCAGGAGGGCGGTTTCGGTGCCGGGGCCGAAGAGGGTGCTGCCCGTCGGGGTGCGGCGGGGCGGGGTGTCGTAGCCGTGGACGGGGTGGAGTTGGGCGGTGGGGCCGTCGGGCGTGGTGGCCCAGCCCGTCTGGCGTACGCGGGTGCCGGGGGTGGCGCCGGTGACCAGGTGGGCGCGGAGTTCGGCGCGGCCGTGGGCGAGGGTGGCGGACAGGATCCGGAGGCCCGGCAGGTCGCTGCCGTCGGCGTGACGGGGTGTGTGGCCGGAGGAGGCCCAGTCGGGGCCGGCCGCGTGAGGGGTGGCGGGGCCGCGGGTGGTGGGGCGGCCGTCGATGAGCAGGCCGAAGTGGTTGTCGGGCAGGTGCGGGCCCTCGGCGGCGGGCGTGGTGGGGCCGGTGCGGGTGGAGTAGGCGAAGCGGTCGTAGCAGGGGTCGGGGGCGGCGCGGGTGGAGTTGCTGCCGTGGTTGTGGAGGCGGACCAGGCCGTCGGAGGCGGTGGACTGGAGGAGCAGACCGGTGGGGCCGAGGGGGTGGGCGGCATCCGCGGTTTCGGCGGGGAGGGGGGCCTCGGGGTCGGTCCAGGCGGGGTGGCCGGCGGGGAGCAGGAGGCCGACGAAGCCCTTGGCCGCCCAGTAGGGCGAGGCCGGTCCCGAGTAACTCTGGAGCATCGGTGCATAGGGGCCGTACCAGCCGAGCGGTAACAGGCCGTCCTCGGTGACGGCGCCACGGTCGAGGAAGTGGCGCAGGGTCCCGGAGGCGAGGCGGCGGGTGGCACCGGGGGTGAGCGGGGTGTGGCCGGTGAGGGCGCCCAGCCAGGGGGCCGCGGTGGCGGCGAAGCGGTAGGTGAGGGAGCGGCCGAACGGCAGGGGTGCACCGTTGGCGTCGAAGAGGCGGGTGTAGCCGTCCAGTTGGGCGCGCAGGCGGGCGCCGTAGGTGGCCAGGAGCGTCCGGTCGGCGCCGAGGTGGGCGTGCAGGACCGGGTAGAAGTGCATCGCCCAGGCGTTGTAGTGGTCGAATGCGCGGTTGTCGCCGTCCGAGTACCAGCCGTCGCCGCGGTACCAGTCCTCGATACGGGTCAGCGCGCGGTCGATGGCGGCCTGCGCGCGGACGGTCTCGATGCCCGCCGCGCGGAGGAAGCCGCCGACGGTGAGGCCGAAGAGCCACCAGTTGTTGTCCACGGGGGACGGGCCCAGGGCGGGCAGCAGCCAGTCGACGACGCGGGCGCGGACGCCGTCGTCGAGGGTGTCCCACAGCCAGGGGCGGGTCAGGCGCAGGCCGAGGGCGAGCGAGGCGGCTTCGACACGGGCCTGGCGGACGGCGTCGATACGGGGCCAGGAGTCGGGGTCGGCGGGCGTCAACTCGCGGGCGGTGGTGGGTTTTTCGGTGCCGGCGGCCAGGCCTTCCGCGTAGCGGGCGAGGTGGGCGTGCGGGTCATGGCCGTTGCTGCCGGCGACTCTGAGGGCGGCGAGCAAGAACGTCCGGGCGAAGCCTTCGAGGCCGTCCGAGCGGGGGCCGGAGGAGCTGGGGCGGGCGCCGGGCAAGGCGATCAGGCCGTGGCGGGGGGAGGCATGGGGAGCGGTGGCGTGGAGCAGCCCGTCGGCCATCGCCTCCCAGTGGGCGCGGGTCCAGCCGGTGTACGGGCTGCGGCGGCGGTCCTCGGGCGGGAGGGGGAAGGGGAGGGACGGGGAAGGGCGGGGCGGGTGATGCCGAGAGTGCCGGGGGCGTTCGGGGTAGGGCTCGGGCATGGCTTCCCCTGGGGCAGTTGGGCGGCGGCCGGGCGACGGAATCCTTCAACCGCGGCCGGCACCACGTCAATCGAACGCACGGGGAAGGGCATCGAAGGACCGGTCGGCGGGAAAGCCCCTCTCGTCGCCGGCAGCGGCACCTGGACGAACGACGACGGGCGACCGGGCAGGAGCACTGTTGATGCTTATCCAACCCACCCCTGACAAAGCCTCCGAACCTGCGGAAATGCCGTCCGTCCGGCCCGCCTTGCTGCTGTCGATGGGCCCCGGCATCGCCGGCCGGCTCCTCGACGGCGACCACCACACCCGCCTCACGGCCCTCGTCCGTACCGACCCGGGCCTCGTCGCACACGAGCTGGCCGACCCCACCCCCGAGGTCGCCGCCGCCCTCGCCGACGCCGAGGTGCTCCTCACCTGCTGGGGCGCCCCGCCGCTCACCGGCCGGGTGCTGGACGCGGCCCCGCGGCTGCGCGCCGTCGTGCACGCGGCCGGATCGGTCAAACACCACATCACCGACGCCTGCTGGGAGCGCGGTATCGCCGTCTCCTCGGCCGCCGCCGCCAATGCGCTCCCGGTCGCCGAGTACACCCTCGCCGCGATCCTCTTCGCCAACAAACGCGTGCTGCACTCCGCCCACCGCTACCGCGGCCTGCGCACACCGCACGACTGGCACCACGAGCTCGGCGCCGCCGGCAACTACCGCCGCACCGTCGGCGTCATCGGCGCCTCCCGCATCGGCCGCCGCGTCATCGAGCTGCTGCGCCCGTTCGATCTGCGTGTCCTGCTGCACGATCCCTATGTGACCGACGCCGACGCCGCCCGGCTCGGCGTGCGGCCCGTCCCCCTCGACGCGCTCTGCGCCGGCAGCGACATCGTCACCGTGCACGCCCCGCAGCTGCCCGCCACCCGCCATCTGCTCGGCGCCCGCGAACTGGCCCTGCTGCCCGACGGCGCGACCTTGATCAACACCGCCCGCGGCTCGCTGATCGACGGGGCGGCGCTGCTCCCCGAGCTGGTCTCCGGCCGCCTGCACGCCGTGCTGGACGTCACCGAGCCCGAACTCCCGCCTGCCGATTCGCCGTTGTACGAGCTGCCGAACGTCCTGCTCACGCCCCATGTGGCGGGGTCGCTGGGCACCGAACTCCACCGTCTGGCCGACCACGCCCTCCACGATCTCGAACGCTACGTCCGGGGCCGCCCGTTCACCGATCCCGTACGGCCGGAGCATCTGCACCACTCGGCCTGAACCGCCCGAAGCGGCGGCAGCGGGTGGCCCGGACCGGAGGGCACCGTGCCGCACAACCGGACCGGAGGGGCCCGTCCCGTACAACCGGACCGGAGGCGCCCGTCCCCCGCACAAACGGAGAACCCGGCCCCCGCACACGGCAGGGACCGGGTCTCGTACGTCAGGCAGCTAGCTGCCCGGCGTGTTGCGTCAGTGCGCGTGCCCGTGGCCGTGACCGGCCTCGGCCGACTCGTCCTCGGCGGGCTTCTCGACGACCAGGGTCTCGGTCGTCAGCAGCAGCGAGGCGATCGACGCGGCGTTCTCCAGGGCGGAGCGGGTGACCTTCACCGGGTCGATGACGCCGGCCTTGACCAGGTCGCCGTACTCGCCGGTGGCGGCGTTGAAGCCGTTGCCCTTGTCCAGCTCGGCGACCTTCGCGGTGATGACGTAGCCCTCGAGGCCGGCGTTCTCCGCGATCCAGCGCAGCGGCTCGACGACGGCGCGACGGACGACGGCGACACCGGTGGCCTCGTCACCCTCCTTGCCCAGGGAGCCTTCCAGCACCTTGGCGGCGTGGACCAGAGCGGAGCCACCACCGGAGACGATGCCCTCCTCGACCGCGGCGCGGGTCGCGGAGATGGCGTCCTCCAGACGGTGCTTCTTCTCCTTGAGCTCGACCTCGGTGGCCGCACCCACGCGGATGACGCAGACGCCACCGGCGAGCTTGGCGAGGCGCTCCTGGAGCTTCTCGCGGTCCCAGTCCGAGTCCGTGGACTCGATCTCGGCCTTGATCTGGTTGACGCGGCCGACGACGTCCTCGGACTTGCCGCCACCGTCGACGATGGTGGTGTCGTCCTTGGTGACGGTCACGCGGCGGGCGGTGCCCAGCACGTCCAGACCGGCCTGGTCGAGCTTGAGGCCGACCTCCTCGGCGATGACGGTGGCACCGGTGAGGGTGGCGATGTCGCCGAGCATGGCCTTGCGGCGGTCACCGAAGCCGGGGGCCTTGACGGCCACGGCGTTGAAGGTGCCACGGATCTTGTTGACGACGAGCGTCGACAGGGCCTCACCCTCGACGTCCTCGGCGATGATCAGCAGCGGCTTGGAGGCACCGGCCTGGATGACCTTCTCCAGCAGCGGCAGCAGGTCCTGGATCGAGCCGATCTTGCCCTGGTGGATCAGGATGTACGGGTCCTCGAGGACGGCCTCCATACGCTCCTGGTCGGTGACCATGTACGGCGAGAGGTAGCCCTTGTCGAAGGCCATGCCCTCGGTGAAGTCCAGCTCCAGACCGAAGGTGTTGGACTCCTCGACGGTGATGACACCGTCCTTGCCGACCTTGTCCATCGCCTCGGCGATGAGCTCGCCGACCTGCTTGTCCTGCGCGGACAGACCGGCCACGGCGGCGATGTCGGTCTTGTCGTCGATCGGACGGGCGGTCGCGAGGAGCTCCTCGGACACGGCCTTGACCGCGGCGTCGATGCCCTTCTTCAGGGCGGCCGGGGAGGCACCGGCGGCGACGTTGCGCAGGCCCTCGCGGACCAGCGCCTGGGCCAGCACGGTGGCGGTGGTGGTGCCGTCACCCGCGATGTCGTTGGTCTTGGTCGCCACCTCCTTGACGAGCTGGGCGCCCAGGTTCTCGTACGGGTCGTCGACCTCGACCTCACGGGCGATGGTGACACCGTCGTTGGTGATCGTGGGCGCACCGAACTTCTTGTCGATGACGACGTTGCGGCCCTTGGGGCCGATCGTCACCTTGACCGTGTCGGCGAGCTTGTTGACGCCGCGCTCAAGGGCGCGACGGGCGTCCTCGTCGAACTTCAGGATCTTCGCCATGGGTTGCTTCAAGTCCTCTCATTGCGATCCTCGGCCACGACGTGGGGACCGCTGTCGCTCAAACGAACTGCGCCCCTGCCCCGGGTTGTTTAGACGCGGGAACCAGGGGCGCAGATCACGGCAAATCTGGGTGACTTACTTCTCGACGATCGCGAGCACGTCGCGAGCCGAGAGCACGAGGTAGTCCTCGTTGTTGTACTTCACCTCGGTGCCGCCGTACTTGCTGTAGAGCACAACGTCGCCGACCTTTACGTCGAGCTCGATGCGCTTGCCGTCCTCGACACGGCCCGGGCCCACGGCCAGGACAACGCCCTCCTGGGGCTTCTCCTTGGCGGTGTCCGGAATGACCAGGCCCGAAGCCGTGGTCTGCTCGGCGTCGAGCGGCTGGACCACAATGCGGTCCTCAAGCGGCTTGATGGCAACCTTGGAGCTGGTGGTCGTCACGATCCGACCTCCCCCTTCGGAGATCTCACGGGGTTAACTGTCTGAGGTGGCGACCAGGTCGATCCGTCGTCGCGGGTGCCGGACCTGCCCGTCGCTGTGTGTCTGGCACTCGCCAGTGGAGAGTGCCAACGCCGAGACTATGACGCGGTTAGCACTCGGTCAAGCGGAGTGCCAGCGCGGCGGGGTGGGCTTCCTCCCACGCCGGTTGACCGGCCGTACGAAGTCACGGCCTCCGGAGGTCCGCAGCCCGCCGGCCAGGGCCGACCGCGGCGGGATCGGGGCGGGCCGGGAGCCGGGTGACGAGCAGGTTCCTATCAAATCGGACACACCTTCCCGTTCCCTCGCAACCACGCCACCGGCTGCCTCGTCTACCTCCCCGACTGCCGGGCCGACGAACCGGGCACCCCCGGCCGGCCGGCGGCCTGGAACGATCAGTGGCGGAGGAACCGCGTGCGTGGACAGACCAGCGTTCCCCGGGCCCCCGGGAAACCGGAGAGCGACGCCGAGCGCACCATGACGTTCGCCGCGCTGGCCCGGGCACCGGACCGCCGGCGGACCGAGGCATGGCTGCTCGCCTTCGCCGTGCTGATCGCGGACTTCGGCTACGCCTGCACCGGCCTGTCGATGACCGGCCGACTGCCCGGCGGGCTGACCGGCTTCGCCGTCAGCATGTTCTTCGTGGCACTGGTCCCGCATCTGGTCCTGCGCCGTTTCGCGCCCCGCGCCGATCCGTTGATCCTGCCGCTGGCGACGCTGCTGACCGGGATCGGCCTGGTGCTGCTGCACCGCCTGGATATCACCTATGCGCAGACGCCCCGGCTGAAGATCGCCGAGGCGGCGAGCGGGCAGCTGGTGTGGACGGTGATCGGGGTGGCCGTCTGTATCGCGATCCTGCTGGTGCTGCGCGATCACCGCATTCTGCAGCGCTACATCTATCTGACGATGGTGGTCGCGCTGGTGCTGCTGATGGCCCCGGCCTTCTTCGGCGCCGACATGTACGGCGCCAAGCGCTGGATCCTGCTCGGGCCGCTGTCGCTGCAGCCCGGCGAGTTCGTGAAGATCATGATCTCGGTGTTCTTCGCCGGCTATCTCACCGTCAACCGCGATGCGCTGGCGCTGGCCGGCCGCCGTGTCCTGGGCGTCCAGCTGCCCCCGGGACGCCAGCTCGCACCGATCTTCACCATCTGGGTGATCAGCCTGCTGGTGCTGGTCTTCGAACGGGACCTGGGCACCTCGCTGATCTTCTTCGGCGTCTTCGTGATCATGCTGTACATGGCTACCGAGCGCACCAGTTGGGTGCTCTGCGGCCTGGCCATGGCCGCGGTCGGCGCCACCGTCGTCGGCTCCACGGAACCGCACGTCAAGGGCCGCATCATGGCCTGGCTGCATCCGATGGACATCTTCCTGCCCCAGGCGCGGAGACCACCGGGCCTGATCTCCGACCAGGCCGCGCAGGCGCTGTTCAGCTTCGGCAGCGGCGGCATCTCGGGCAGCGGACTGGGCCGGGGCCACCCGGAGCTGATCGGCTTCGCCGGCAACAGCGACTTCATCCTCACCACCGTCGGCGAGGAGCTGGGGCTGGCCGGGGTGATGGTCGTGATCATGCTGTACGTGCTGCTCGCGCAGCGCGGACTGCGGGTGGGCCTGACCGCCCGCGACCCGTTCGGCAAGCTGCTCGCGGTCGGGCTCTCCGGGGCACTGCTGCTACAGGTCTTCGTCGTCGCCGGCGGCGTCACCGGCCTCATCCCGCTGACCGGCAAGGCCCTGCCGTTCCTCGCCAAGGGCGGCTCCTCACTCGTCGCGAACTGGGTGATGGTGGCACTGCTGCTACGGATCAGCGATCATGCGCAGCGGCGCCGTGAGCCGGCTTGAGGCCCCACGTTTCCGGCTGTCCCGCCGTGATGGTTTCGCGCCGTTGCGCCTGCGGCCCTTCCCGCGTTGTCGACTGCCCCGCCGTGATGGTTTCGCGCCGTTGCGCCTGCGGCGGGCGTGGGTTTGTCGGGTGCGGTGACGGCCCTACGGACTTCGTCCTTCGGTCCGTCCCCTCCCGTAGGCGGGTGGGAGAGGTGAGCGGGGGCGGGCGTTGTGTGTCCCGTTTCCCTGTGCTTGCGTCCACAGGGCGCGCCTGATCGCTCACGCTTGCCCCCGCCGGCCTCTTCCCACCCACCCACGGGAGGGGACGCGCCGCAGGACGAAGTCCGGAGGAGCGGCACCGCACCCGACAACACCACGCCCGCCGCAGGCGCAACGGCGAGACGCGAGACGGCGGGACAGCCAACAACGCGACAAGGGCCGCAGGCGCAACGGCGAGACGGGACACGGCGGGACAGCCGACAACGCGGGGAGGCCCGCAGGCGCAACGGCGGGAAAGCCGACCACGCGGGAAGACCCACAGGCGCGGCGGGAACGCCGACAACGCGGGTAGACAATGACACCGTGAACGACCTCGACACCTTCGTCGCCCTGCTCGCCCCGGAGGGGCAATCGCTGCTGGCCGAGCTGCGTGACCACGACCCGGCGGACGAACTGGCCACCGCGACCCGGTTGCGCCGCGATCACCCCGCGCCGCTGGTCTCCGCCGCACTCGGCCAGGCCCGGCTGCGGCAGCGCGCGGCGGCGAAGTTCGGCGCGGACGCGCGGCTGATGTACTTCACGCCGAACGGCGTCGAGCAGTCCACCCGCGCCACGGTCGCCGCCCACCGCGCCGCCCGGCTCGCCGCACTGGGCATCCGTACGCTGGCCGATCTGTGCTGCGGCATCGGCGGCGACGCGATCGCGCTGGCCCGGGCCGGGATCCGGGTACTGGCCGTCGACCGTGACCCGCTGGCCTGCGCCGCGGCCCGGGCCAACGCCGAGGCTCTGGGGCTCGTGGAGCTGATCGAGGTGCGCTGCGCGGATGTGACGGAGGTGGACACCGCCGGATATGACGCGGTGTTCGTGGATCCGGCGCGGCGCAGCAAGGCGAGGGGCGGCCGCATCTTCGATCCCGAGGCGTACTCGCCGCCGCTGTCGTGGGCCGTCGAGACGGCCCGTACGGCGCCGGTCGCGGCCCTGAAGATCGCGCCGGGGGTGCCGCACGACGCGCTGCCCGAGGACGCCGAGACGGAGTGGATCTCGGACGGGGGCGACGTCAAGGAGGCCGTGGTGTGGTTCGGCACGGCGGAGGGCGGGGCGGCCGGGCCCACGCCGGGCGGCCGCCGCGCCACTCTGCTCCCGGCCGGGGACTCCCTGCTCGGCGCCGGGCTGCCGGACCCCGAGCCGGGGCCGGTCGGGGACTGGCTGTACGAGCCGGACGGGGCGGTGATCCGTGCCCATCTCGTCGCGGATGTCGCCCGGCAGATCGGCGGGCGGCTGATCGATCCGACGATCGCGTACCTCACTGCGGACCGGCTGGCCGAGACGCCGTATGCGACCGCCTACGCGATCACCGATGTGCTGCCGTTCCACGTCAAGAAGCTCAAGGCGCTGCTGCGGGAGCGCGAGGTCGGGATCGCGGTGATCAAGAAGCGCGGCTCGGCGGTGGAGCCGGAGGAGCTGCGCAAGAAGCTGAAGCTCGGCGGCGGACGCAACTCCTGCACGATCTTCCTGACCCGGGTCGACGGCGCCCCCACGATGCTGCTGGGGCACCCGGCGGCGGACGCGCCCTGACCGGTGTTCACGCCAGGTCGGTGAGGTCCTCGGCGTAGATCTGGGAGAGCGGCTGCGGGCCGACGTACTGCTGGCAGGTGCACTGACCCGCCTCGTACTGCACCGGCTTGTGGTCGGCGTCCCAGGCGACCGCCACCTCCACCAGCTCATGACACTTGCCCTTTTTGTCATGCTTGGCGAGGTGGTGGGTGCAGCCGCACACCGGCTGCGGTGGCTGCTGCGCGGCGGCCAGCTCGTGCCGCTCCTGACGGGCGGTCTTCAGCCGCTCCATCTTGCGTTCGTGCCGCGTACGCAGCGCCGTACGGGCGGTGTCGGCGACCTTCGCGAAGCCGCCCGCCATGAAGAAGATGAAGACCCACCAGAACCAGTCCACAGCCTGCCGCCTCCCCACGCGCGCGCCCGGTGCTGCAGTCAGGGTAAGACCTCGGGGCGGAGGGGCGGGCCAGGGGAGGCGCGAGGACTCGCAGAACGACAAAACGAGCCCTCGCCCGGCCTCAGGAGTAGAGGTTGTGCTTGCTCATCTCGTGGACGTGGTCGTGGTCATGGTGGTGGGCGGCCGCGGCGGGCGGGGCATCGGGAGCCTCACCGGGCACATGCGGTTCGGTGACCGGCAGGGACGAGTCGGCGGAGAGGTCCCAGGCGGAGGCCGACCGGCCCCGTGCGACCATCTCCGCGCCCAGGGCGGCGACCATCGCGCCGTTGTCGGTGCACAGCTTGGGCCGCGGCACCCGCAGGGTGATCCCGGCGTCCTCGCAGCGGCGCGCGGCCATCGCCCGCAGCCGGGTGTTGGCCGCGACCCCGCCGCCGATCATCAGGTGGTCCACACCGTTGTCCTTGCAGGCCCGGACGGCCTTACGGGTCAGCACATCCACCACGGCCTCCTGGAAGGACGCCGAGACATCCGCCACCGGCACCTGCTCGCCGGCCGCCCGCTTGGCCTCGATCCAGCGGGCGACGGCCGTCTTCAGGCCGGAGAAGGAGAAGTCGTAGATCGGGTCGCGGGGTCCGGTCAGCCCGCGCGGGAAGCGGATCGCGTCCGGGTTGCCCTCGCGGGCGTAGCGGTCGATGACCGGGCCGCCGGGGAAGCCGAGGTTCAGCACCCGCGCGATCTTGTCGAACGCCTCGCCCGCCGCGTCGTCGATCGTCGAGCCCAGCGGCCGGACGTCGGAGGTGATGTCCGGGGCCAGCAGCAGCGACGAGTGGCCGCCGCTCACCAGCAGCGCCATCGTCGGCTCCGGCAGCGGGCCGTGCTCCAGCTGGTCGACGCAGATGTGCGAGGCGAGGTGGTTGACGCCGTACAGCGGCTTGCCGAGGGCGTAGGCGTACGCCTTGGCGGCCGAGACGCCGACCAGCAGCGCGCCGGCCAGGCCCGGTCCCGCGGTGACCGCGATCCCGTCCAGGTCGGAGGCCGCGACCCCGGCGTCCTTCAACGCCCGCTGGATGGTGGGAACCATCGCCTCCAGGTGGGCGCGCGAGGCCACCTCCGGCACCACGCCGCCGAAGCGCGCATGCTCGTCGACGCTGGAGGCGACCGCGTCGGCGAGGAGGGTGTGGCCGCGGACGATGCCGACGCCGGTCTCGTCGCAGGAGGTCTCGATGCCGAGGACGAGCGGTCCGCCGCGTGAGTCAGCCATGAGTGTCAAGTTCCTTGTACGGAGGGTGCTTCGGAGGAGGTCTGGGTGGTGCGGCGCATGACGAGGGCGTCGATGTTGCCGGGCTGGTAGTAGCCGCGGCGGAAACCGATCGGCTCGAAGCCGAAGCGCTCGTAGAGGCGCTGGGCGCGAAGGTTGTCGACCCGCACCTCCAGCAGCACCTCGTGGCATTCGAAGTCCGTTGCGGCACCGAGGAGTTCGGTCAGCAGCCGGGCGCCGAGGCCGGTGCCCCACTGGTCGCGGGCGGTCGCGATGGTCTGGATGTCGCCGGTGCCGTCGACGGCGGCCAGGCCGCCGTAGCCGACCAGCCGGCCCGCCAGCTCGGCGACGAGGTAGCGGCGGGTGGCGTACGGCCCGCGCGCATGGGCCAGCTCGGACCAGAACATGCCCGGCGACCAGGCGTCCTCGGGGAAGAGCTCCCGCTCCAGCTCCAGCACCGGCGCGATGTCCCACCAGCGCATCTCGCGCAGCACCGCGGCGGGCTGCGGGGTACCACCGCGCGGCGGGGCCGCCGAGGGGCGCTGGTCGGGCGACGGGCGGGTGGTCACTGGGGAGTGACCACCTTGTAGTTGGCGGGCACCTGGGCATCCGGGCGGCGCAGATACATCGGCTGCGGGGGCGGCAGCTCCTCGCCGGCGGCCAGCTTCCCGGCGGCCAGCGCGGCCAGCGCCCCGGCGGACTGGTGCTCGGGGGCCTCGCGCCGTACGCCGGTGAAGACCGTGTCGTAGAGCAGTGCGCCCGCGCCCACGGCGGGGACGCCGGCCACCTGGTCGGCGATGTCCGCGGGACGGTCGACGGCGGGCTCGGTGAGGCGGGTGATCGTGCGGGGCGCGGCGGAGTCGCTCGTCGAGGGGCCGGCCGCGTAGCGCGCCCAGTAGACCTCCTTGCGGCGGGCGTCGGTGGCCACGACGAACGGCTCGGTGAGCCCGGAGGCATGGGCGAGGCCGTCCAGGGTGCACAGGCCGTGGACGGGTACGCCGAGCGCCGCCCCGAAGGTCGCGGCGGTCACCAGGCCGACGCGCAGCCCGGTGTACGGTCCCGGGCCCACGCCGACCACGATGTCGCTGACCGCGTCGAGTTTCAGGCCGGCCTCGGCCAGCACCCGGTCGACGGCGGGCAGCAGCAGCTCGCCGTGCCGGCGCGCATCCACCTGGCGGGACTCGGCGAGGACCCGGGTGCCGTCGTGGAGCGCGACGGTGACGGCGGGGGTGGCGGTGTCAAGAGCTAGCAGCAGCACGTCCTTAAGACTACGGCTCGGCCGGTGGTACCTGTCGCGGTGCTACCGTCGCCCCCGTAGCCCAGCAGCAAGCAGCCCGGCATTCCAAGGCCCGGGGCTCCCCGCCGACGGCAGGGAGAGGGAGGAAAGGTGGCACAGCGGTGCCCGCTAAGAGCAGCATGATCGTCACCGCGCTGACCACGGCTGCCGTGGTCGTGGTCGGTGTGCTCGGCTACCAGGCCGCGGCGTCCGCCCCGGACACCCTCACCCAGGCCCGCAAGGACAGCCACCGCAACGCGCCCAAGAGCCCCCCGGAGCGCAGCGGCAAGAAGGACAAGGCTCCCGCCCCTGCCGAGGTCCCCGCGGCGTCCGGCAAGGGCCGGCGGATCGTCTACTCGCTCGACGCCAAGCGGGTCTGGCTGGTCGGCGGGAACGACAAGGCGCAGCGGACGTTCACGATCGCGCCGAGCACGGTGAGCCCACCGCTGGGGCAGTACGCGGTCGGCTCGCGCTCGGTGAGCGTCACGGGCTCGGACGGCATCGCGATCGAGCATGTGGTGCGGTTCGCCGATGTGGACAGCGTCACCGTCGGCTTCAGCGCGGCCGTCGACGGCTCCATGCCCCGCCCGGACTCGTCGAAGAAGACCGGCGGCATCCGTGAGTCGCGGGCCGACGGCAAGGCGATGTGGGACTTCGCGCTGCACGGCACCAAGGTCGTCGTGGTCTCCTGACCGCGCGGCCCGTCCGTCATTCGCCCCTATGGGCTACGCCGCGTCGCGGCCTCCGGTGGACGCGGCTCCGGCCCCGCCCTCCGCTTCCGGCTCGTCCGCCGGCTTCGCGGGCTTGTCCTGACGGGCTTCCTCGGCGCCGGGCGGCGTGGAGACGGCGCTGGCCGCGGCGCACGCCGCCAGCAGTTCATTCATGGTCGGCGTCTCGCGCGCATCATGCTCGGCGCGCCCGGCCGCCACGATGGGGGTGCTCCCGCGCCCTTCAGACGTGGGGGAGGGCTGGTGGGCCGACATGGACGCCTCCCGGGGCTCCTGGGACGAGCGACAGACGCTAGGCTCGCTACTTAGGCTGACCTAACTGGGGTCTCCACCCATGTCACCACGCCCGGCACCAGGTATGCAACATCTTACCGACGGCTTGTCGGAAACTACCGGACGGGGGTCGCCGGATCGGAGACCGGCCGGACCGCTGCCCGAGCCGCCTCCAGCGCCGTCAGCACGCCTCCGGCGGCGTCAGCAGGTCTCCAGCGCGGGCAGGCCGGCATCCGCCCAGCGCGCACCGAGGCCGGTGACCGTCACCTCGCGCACATCGTCCACACCCTCTGCCAGCGCCCCGTCCGCACCGCCCGGCGCCTCGGCTCCCACGGCGCGCCCGATGACGACATGCAGCCGGTCCTCGGACAGCTCCTCGACCTTGCCCTCGCCCCACTCCACGATCACCACCGACTCCGGCAGCGAGACATCGAGGTCCAGGTCCTCCATCTCGTCCAGCCCGCCGCCGAGCCGGTACGCGTCGACGTGCACCAGCGCGGGGCCGCCGGTCAGCGAGGGGTGCACCCGGGCGATGACGAAGGTGGGCGAGGTCACGGCGCCGCGCACGCCCAGCCCCTCCCCCAGGCCGCGGGTCAGCGTCGTCTTGCCCGCGCCCAGCTCACCGGTGAGCAGAACCAGGTCGCCGGGGCGCAGCAGCGGGGCCAGCCGGCGGCCCAACTCCTGCATCTGTTCGGGGGACTTGACGGTCACGTGCGCAATCGCTCCGGTGGTGCTCATGCCGCAAATGGTACGTCCCGCCCGTCACCCGGCCACCGCCCCTCGACGACGCCGCTGCGGGGCGGCGGACCTGCCCCGTCGCCCGGCCCGGCCCCTCGGCGGCGCCGCCGTACCCCGGCGGAGCTGCGGCAACGGTCTGCCGGGGGCCGCGGCCCCCGGCAGACGCCCGGCGTCTCAGGCGCGGGCGTGCCGCGAGCTGCGGGCCGCCGCGCTCGCCCGCTCCACCAGCGACACCAGATGCTCATTGACCAGCTCGGGCCGCTCCAGCATCACCAGATGCCCGGCGCCCGGGACACACACCAGCTCCGCGTCGGGCAGCATCTCGGTGATCGTCCGGCTGTGGTCGGCGGGAGTGATCAGATCGCTCTCCCCGGCGAGCACCAGCGCGGGCACCGCGTCGTACGCCACCAGCGCCTCGGTCTTGTCGTGCACCGCGAACGCCGGGAAGAACTCGGCGACCACATCGATCGGGGTCGCCTCGATCAGCCGCTCGCCGAACCGCGCGATACCCGGGTCCACCTTCTCCGGCGTCCCGAACGAATACCGCTTGATCAGCCCCGCGAAGAGGTCGGCGGTGGCCCGCCGCCCGCGCTCGACGATCTCCCGCTGCCAGCCCAGCGCCTTGAGGACGCCCGGCGCGAGCCAGTGGAAGGCCTTGACGCCCATGGACGGCAGCCCGAAGCCGACCTCGCTGAGCCGGCCGGCGGAGGTGCCGATCAGGGCCACCCCGACCACCCGCTCCGCGACGTACTCGGGGAACTGGTCGGCCAGCGCCATCACCGTCATCCCGCCCATGGAGTGCCCGACCAGCACGATCGGCCCCTCGGGGACCGCGGCGTCCAGCACCGCCTTCAGATCCCGGCCCAGCAGGTCGATGGTGACCGGTTCCGTGCCGTCGATCTGGCCGTGGCCGCGCGACGAACGGCCGTGGCTGCGCTGGTCCCAGTGGACGGTGCGCACCGTGCCGCGCAGCGCCGACCGCTGGAAGTGCCAGGAGTCCTGGCTCAGGCAGTAGCCGTGACTGAAGACGACGGTGGGGGCCGCGGAGCGCCGCCCGAGCGCCGCGGTCAGCCGCTTGCGCAGACCTCCCTGGGCCTCCTGCGCGGCGCGGGCCTCCTTGCCGCGGACCGGCTTGGCGGACCGGTCGTGCTTGCCCTGTTTGCCGTGCTTGCCGTTCACCGCCGGCTTGGCGGTCCCGTCGTCCTTCTCCGGCGGGCCCGGCTCGTCGACCTCGTAGTACAGCTCGGTGCCGTCCTCGGCGATCGCGGCGCCCGGAGTGCCGCGCAGCGTGCCGTACGGGCCGGACGCGTCCAGCGCGAGCCGGGCGCGGCGCCGCATCCCGCGGCCGACCGTCATCCGCTCTATCGCCACACCGGCCGCGGCACCCGCCGCGACCACACCGATTGCCGCACCGGCGACACCGGCCTGCCGGCCCGCCCGTGCCCAGTTGCCGGCCACCTCGGCCGCCGTCTCGACCGCCTGTGCGGCGGCTTCCTGTCCCTCGGTCATGCCGTACCCCCCGTGAGCGCGCTGTCTCCTTCGGCTTCGGTCCGTATGCCGCTGTCCACATAGACGCGTGGCACCCGGGATCCGATCCGGGTGACGATTTCATAGCCGATGGTTCCGGCCACGCGGGCCCAGTCCTCCGCGGTCGGCTCACCGCGGTCCCCGGGGCCGAACAGCACCGCCGGATCGCCCGGCTCGGCGCTGTCGCCGCCCAGGTCGACCACGAACTGGTCCATCGCGATCCGCCCGGCGACCGTCCGCCACTTGCCGGCGACCAGCACCGGGCCGGCGCCGGAGGCGTGCCGCGGGATGCCGTCGGCGTAGCCGAGCGGAACCAGCGCCAGGGTGGTCTCGCCGGGCGTCGTGTACTGGTGCCCGTACGACACGCCGTGGCCGCCCGGGACGCGCTTGACCGACGCGAGCGCGGCCTCCAGGGTCATCGCCGGCCGCAGCCCGAAGTCCTGGGACGTGCCGAGCTCGGGGCTGGGCGAGATGCCGTAGATGCCGATGCCGGCGCGGACCAGGTCAAAGTGCGCCTCGGGCAGCGTCAACAGCGCCGGGGTGTTGGCGATATGCCGTACCTCGGGGCGCAGCCCGGCCGTCTCGGCGGTCTTCAACGCCTCGTGGAAGACGTCCAGCTGGGCGGCGATCGAAGGGTGGCCGGGCTCGTCGGCGCAGGCGAAGTGCGACCAGACGCCGGTGACGGTCAGCGTGCCCTCGGCCTCGGCGGCGCGGGCCGCGGCGGTCAGTTCCGGCCAGTCGGCGGGCTGGCAGCCGTTGCGGCCGAGACCGGTGTCGACCTTGAGCTGGACGCGAGCGGTGCGGCCGCACGCCCGCGCCGCCGCGGTCACCTCGCGCAGCGCCCACAGCCCGCTCACCCCGACGTCGATGTCCTCCTCGACGGCCCGTTGCCAGGGGCCGCCCGGCGTCCACAGCCAGCACATCAGCCGCCCGGTGTCACCGGCCGCACGCAGCGCGAACGCCTCCTCGGGCAGCGCCGTGCCCAGCCAGCCCGCGCCGGCCTCACGGGCGGCGCGCGCGCAGCGCACCGCCCCGTGTCCGTAGCCGTCGGACTTGACCACGGCCATCAGCTCTGCCCGGGGTGCACGGTCCCGCAGCGCACCGACGTTCGACCGCACGGCGGCGACGTCGATGGCGGCACGGGCACGCTTCGCTGTCTCGTTCATCCCCCTCAGTGTCGCAGGCGAGGTTGCGGCGCCCCGGGGGACGGGCGGGGAAACCGTGCTCACACGCCGGGTTTCCGCCCCCAGACGTACACGATGTCCTGCTTCTTCAGCAGATCCCACAGCTTCTGCGCATCCGTCCATGTGAGGTTGACGCAGCCGTGCGAGCCGGGCCCCTGATAGATGTCGTCGTAGACGGCATGCAGTGCCTCCCCGCGGTCGAAGAACTGCGCGAACGGCATGGGCGTGTGGTAAAGGTTGGAAATGTGCCTTCTGTGCCGTAGATAGATCCGGTACGTACCCGTACGGGTCTCCATCGTCGGCGCACCGGAGCGGATCGCCACCGGGTCGAAGATCACCCGCCCGTCCTGCTGCACCCACAGCAGCTGCCGGTTCAGATCGACACACACGGTCCGCTCGCGACGGTCGGGGCAGTGACCGGCCCGGTTGGGGTCCTTCTTGGCCCGCATCAGCCGCACCATCGCCCCCGTGACCGACCCCGCGAATCCGGACGCCGGCACAATGCGGTGCGCCTGCTGGAACCGCCGGATCGCCCGGCAGTCCCCCACACTCTGCCGCCCGTCCACCTCCCGCCGCAGATAGCGCTCCGTCTGCCGCTGGTAGGGCCCGGTGGACCGGCTGCACGCCACCGACCTGGTGCCGTGGTGCACCACCTCGGACTGCGGCACGTACTCGATGTGCCGCTGCGTCCCGCGCGCCGGTGCCCGGCCGGGCGTCTCGCGCGGGACACCGGGAACCAGGCCGGAGACCGCGTACGAGACGGGCTCGGCAACCGCGCGCGAGACGGGCGACGGTGCCACGGCCACCGCGGGCGGCCCGGCGACGACGAGCAGCGAGGCGCAGACCAGCAGCGCCGGAAGAGTGCGTTTCATGCCCTCACGCATGCCGTGGCCACGCGGACGTACCGCCCGCCGACCGCCAGGTTCGCCCTGGTGCCCGCCCCATTCCCCCGCCGGGCGTAACGCCGGCCGGTTTGTTTCTGTCAGCCCGTCACATCCCGCCAGGCCGCGGCCAGATGGCCCGCAACGTCCGAGGCCAGGATCGGCGCGCCGGCCGGCCCGGCCGCCTGCCGGGCCGCCAGCCCGTGCAGATAGGCGCCGACCGACCCCGCGTCACGCGCGGTGAGTCCCGCGGCGAGCAACGACCCCGTCACCCCCGACAGCACGTCCCCGCTCCCGGCCGTCGCCAGCCAGCTGGTCCCCGTGGGGTTGATCCGCACCGGCCCGTCCGCCTCCGCCACCAGCGTCGTCGAGCCCTTGAGCAGCACCGTGGCGCCGTACCGCGCCGCCAACTCCCGTACGGATGCCAGCCGTGCCGCCTCGACCTCCTCGCGTCCGCGTCCGAGCAGTGCGGCGGCCTCCCCCGCATGCGGCGTCAGCAGGGTCTCGGCCGTGCGCTCCGCGACCCGCTGCGGCGTCAGGAACCGCAGCCCGTCCGCGTCCACCAGCACCGGAACCTCCGCGGCCAGCACCTCGTCCAGCGCGTCCGATTCCTCGCCGATGCCGGGACCGATGACCCACGACTGCACCCGGCCCGCCTTGTCCGGCGGCCCGGCATGCACCAGCGTCTCCGGAAAGTGCGCCAGCACCGCCTCGGCGGCCGGCCCGACATAGCGCACGGCCCCCGCGCCGCCCCGCAACGCACCCGCCACCGCGAGCACCGCCGCCCCCGGATACCGCGCGGACCCGGCGACCACCCCGACCACGCCCCGCCGGTACTTGTCGCTCTCGGGCGCCGGGCGCGGCAGCAGATCCGCCACATCCGCATGCTGCAGCGCCTCCGCCTCGGCCTCCTCCGGCAGCGTGAGCCCGATGTCCACCAGCCGCAGCGCCCCCGCCCGCTCCCGCGCCGGATCGATCAGCAGCCCCGGTTTGTACGCCCCGAACGTCACCGTCGCATCGGCCCGTACGGCCTCCCCGCGCACCTCACCGCTGTCCGCATCCACACCACTGGGCAGATCGACGGCCACCACCGGCGCCGACTCCCACGCCGCACGCGCCAGTTGTGCCGCCTCCGGGCGCAGCCCGCCCCGCCCTCCGATCCCGACGATCCCGTCCACGACCAGATCGGCCCGCGCGATGTCCCCCCGCGCATCGGCCGAGACCCGCCCCCCGGCCGCCCGCAGCGCGGCGAGCCCGCCCTGGTGGGCCCGTTCGGGCGAGAGCAGCACCGCCACCACCCCGGCTCCCCGCCGCGCCAGCCGGGCACCGGCGTACAGCGCGTCCCCGCCGTTGTCGCCGCTGCCCACCAGCAGCACCACCCGGGCGCCGTACACCCGCCCCAGCAACTCCGCACAGGCAACGGCCAGTCCGGCCGCCGCCCGCTGCATCAGGGCCCCTTCGGGCAACCGGGCCATGAGCTCTCGCTCCGCGGCCCGCACGGTCTCCACGCTGTAGGCAGTCCTCATACCGACAAGTCTCGCCCCTCGCCCGCGGGGTGCGGGGGATTTCCCCCTCCCCGCAAAGACGGCGCCCGCCCACCGGCGAGCGGGGGCGGGCGCCGCAGGGGCCTCACGCCTCGGCGATCACCACGGCGGAGGCGACCCCCGCGTCATGGCTCAGCGATACGTGCCACGTACGGACCCCGAGCTCCTTCGCGCGTGCCTCGACGGTCCCGCGCACCCGCAGCCGCGGCTGCCCGCTGTCCTCGACGTACACCTCGGCATCGGTCCAGTGCAGCCCGCCCGGTGCCCCGAGCGCCTTGGCCACCGCCTCCTTGGCGGCGAACCGCGCCGCCAGCGAGGCGATGCCGCGACGCTCACCACTGGGCAGCATCAGCTCCTCCTCGATGAACAGCCGCTGCGCCAGCTCCGGCGTACGCTCCAGCGCCGCGCCGAAGCGCTCGATCTCGGCGACATCGATCCCGACCCCGATGATCACTCCACCGTCACCGACTTGGCGAGGTTGCGAGGCTGGTCGACCTCGTTGCCGCGGGCGGTGGCCAGCTCGCAGGCGAACACCTGCAGCGGGACCGTGGACACCAGCGGCTGCAGCAGCACCGGCGTCCGCGGAATCCGCACGAGGTGATCGGCGTACGGCACCACCGTCTCGTCGCCCTCCTCCGCGATCACGATCGTCCGTGCGCCCCGGGCCCGGATCTCCTGGATGTTCGACACGATCTTGTCGTGCAGTACGGAGCGGCCGCGCGGCGACGGCACGACCACCACCACCGGCAGATCGTCCTCGATCAGCGCGATCGGCCCGTGCTTGAGTTCCCCGGCCGCAAAGCCCTCGGCGTGCATGTACGCGAGCTCCTTGAGCTTCAGCGCGCCCTCCAGCGCCACCGGATAGCCCACGTGCCGGCCGAGGAACAGCACGGTGTTCTTGTCGGCGAGGGAGCGCGCCAGCGCCCGTACCGGCTCCATCGTCCCGAGCACCTGCTCGACCTGGGTGCCGATGGCCGCCAGTTCGCGCACCACGGCCCGGATCTCGTCGCCCCACTTCGTGCCCCGTACCTGCGCGACGTACAGCGCCACCAGGTAACAGGCCACCAACTGGGTCAGAAACGCCTTCGTGGAGGCCACCGCGACCTCGGGCCCGGCGTGCGTGTACAGCACCGCGTCCGACTCCCGCGGGATGGTCGAGCCGTTGGTGTTGCAGATGGCGAGCACCTTCGCGCCCTGCTCGCGCGCATGGCGCAGCGCCATCAGGGTGTCCATGGTCTCGCCGGACTGGCTGATGGCGATGACCAGCGTGTGCCGGTCCAGGATCGGGTCGCGGTAGCGGAATTCGCTGGCCAGCTCGGTCTCGCAGGGGATCCGGGTCCAGTGCTCGATCGCGTACTTGGCGATCATCCCCGCGTGGTACGCCGTCCCGCACGCCACGATGACGACCTTGTCGACCTCGCGCAGCACCGCGGGCGGGATCCGCACCTCGTCCAGGGAGAGC
Source organism: Streptomyces sp. NPDC048434 (assembly GCF_043200375.1). Taxonomy (NCBI): domain Bacteria; kingdom Bacillati; phylum Actinomycetota; class Actinomycetes; order Kitasatosporales; family Streptomycetaceae; genus Streptomyces; species Streptomyces sp. NPDC048434. The sequence goes on from NZ_JBICXQ010000011.1 coordinate 28,779, forward strand.
ACCCCCGAGGCGTCGATCCGGCCCAGCAGGGTGTCCGCCACGGCCTTCGGCTGCTCGGCGATCTCCTTGAGCATGAAGTAGTCGTAGCCGCCCTTCTCGGCGGCCGAGGCGTCCCAGTCGACGTGGTACTCGCGTACCTCCGCGGGCGCGCCGTCGAAGTCGGTGACCGTCACCCCGTCCCGGCGCAGCTCCACGACCTGGTCCTGGCCCAGCTCGATCGCCTCACGGGTGTGCGCGATGAACGCCGCCACATCCGAGGCGAGAAACGCCTCGCCGTCCCCGACCCCCACCACCAGCGGCGAGTTCCGGCGCGCCCCGACCACCACGTCCGGCTCATCGGCGTGCACCGCGACCAGCGTGAACGCGCCCTCCAGCAGCCCGCACACCTGCCGCATCGCCTCGGCCAGCTCACCGCAGGACGAGTAGGCCTCGGCGAGCAGATGCGCCACGACCTCGGTGTCCGTGTCGGACGTCAACTCGTGCCCGCGGTCGGTGAGTTCGGCGCGCAGGCCGGCGAAGTTCTCGATGATGCCGTTGTGCACGACGGAGACCCGGCCGGCGTTGTCCAGATGCGGATGGGCGTTCTCGTCGGTGGGGGCACCGTGGGTGGCCCACCGGGTGTGCCCGATACCGGTCGAGCCGGCCGGCAGCGGACGGTCCGCCAGCTCCTTCTCCAGATTGGCGAGTTTGCCGGCTTTCTTGGCCGCTGCCAGCCCGCCATCGGCCAGCACGGCGACACCCGCCGAGTCATAGCCGCGGTACTCCAGCCGCTTCAGCCCGGCCAGGACGACGTCAAGGGCGCTCTGCCCGCCCACATATCCCACGATTCCGCACATGAAGGCAGCGTACGCCGCGGGCCGATCAATACCCTCGCGCTATCCGGTGGTGCGCCTCACGCACCGTCTCCAGGAACTCCTCGTCCGCCTCCGCGTCCGCCCCGGGACCGCCGCCCGGCTCATAACGCTCCAGGAAATCGGCGAGGTCCTCCCCCAGATCCTCGTCCGGCAGTTCCTCCGCCAGCTCGGCGTACACCCGCGCGGCGAATCCGTCCGCTGCGGCATCCGCCCCCCGGCCGCCGGTCGCGCTTCCCGTTCTCCCCCACGGCCGCTGTCCCAGCAGACCGGCCCTACGCGCTCGCACACGCACCCCCTGATTCGTCCACGGCCCGCAGTCGGGCCGCTCCCCGCCGCCGACCGTACCGGGCAAAATCCCTCGGGTACAGACAGCCGGGGTGAGAAACACCCAAGCCCGCCCCGACGTCCACAAGCCGCTCGCCGGAGGCCCCGGCCGGGGCACCCCGAGATGAACGGCGTGTGGCAGCTGCGCACAATGGGCGCGTGCCCCTGACGACCGATCCGCAGCAACGACGCCGCGCCGACAGCTCTCCGTACGTCGATCTGACGCGCGCACAGTGGAGTGCCCTGCGGGAGAAGACCCCGCTGCCCCTGACGGCCGACGAGGTCGAACGACTGCGGGGCCTGGGCGATGTCATCGACCTCGACGAGGTACGCGATGTCTACCTCCCGCTGTCCCGGCTCCTCAACCTCTATGTCGGCGCCACCAGCAACCTGCGTGGCGCGCTGAACACCTTCCTCGGCGACGTGGGCGGCGGCCCCCAGCCCGGCACCCCGTTCGTCATCGGGGTCGCGGGCAGCGTGGCGGTCGGGAAGTCCACCACCGCGCGGCTGCTGCAGGCGCTGCTGGCCCGCTGGCCCGAGCATCCGCGGGTCGAGCTGGTCACCACCGACGGGTTCCTCTTCCCCAACGCCGAGCTGCACCGCCGCGGCCTGATGTCCCGTAAGGGCTTCCCGGAGTCGTACGACCGGCGGGCGCTGACCCGCTTCGTCGCCGATGTGAAGTCCGGCAAGGCCGAGGTCACCGCGCCCGTCTACTCCCACCTGATCTACGACATCGTGCCCGGCGAGCGGCTGACCGTGCACCGCCCGGACATCCTCATCGTCGAGGGCCTGAACGTCCTGCAGCCGGCGCTGCCCGGCAAGGACGGCCGCACCCGCCTCGGACTCGCCGACTTCTTCGACTTCTCCGTCTACGTCGACGCCCGCACCGCGGACATCGAGAAGTGGTACCTCGGCCGCTTCCGCAAGCTGCGCGAGACGGCCTTCCAGAACCCGTTCTCGTACTTCCGCAAGTACACCCAGGTCTCCGAGGACGAGGCCCTCGACTACGCCCGCATGATCTGGCGCACCGTCAACAAGCCCAACCTGCAACAGAACGTCGCCCCCACCCGCGGCCGCGCCAACCTGGTGCTGCGCAAGGGTCCTGACCACAAGGTGCAGCGGCTGTCGTTGCGCAAGCTCTAGGGAGTCGCCCGCCGTGCTGCATCTACGCCTGATCGTCCCCGCGGACCGTACGGACGAGGTGTTCCGGCTGCTGGAGACGACCGTCGGAGCGACCCATCTGGTGGTGCTGACCGGGGCGGCCCGCGACCCGCAGGGCGATGTCGTGATGTGCGATGTCGCACGGGAGGCCGCCGACGGTCTGCTGGCCCGCCTCCGGGCGATGGAGCTGGACCAGACCGGTTCGATCGCGCTGGAGAACATCGATCTGTCGCTGTCCCGGCAGGCCGACCGGGCTGCGGACGACGCCCCCGGCGAGGGCGTCGACGCCGTGCTGTGGGAGTCGCTGACCGAGGCCACCCACGAGGAGTCCACCCTCTCCGCGACCTACCTGGCGTTCCTGACGGTCGCCACGATGATCGCGGCCTGCGGTGTGGTCCTCGACAACGCGATCCTGATCGTCGGCGCGATGGCCGTGGGCCCGGAGTTCGGCCCGCTCGCCGGTGTCTGCACCGCGCTCGTCCGGCGGGCCCCACGGCTGGCCTGGCGCTCCCTGGTGGCGCTGCTCGTGGGGTTCGCGGTGGCGATGGTGGTGACGGTCGGCTTCAGCCTCTTCATGGACGCGGTGGGCCTCTTCCACGCCGAGGACCTGGCGGCCGACCGGCCGAACACCAACTTCATCTACCGGCCCGACTGGTTCTCGTTCGTCGTCGCCGTGCTCGCCGGTATCGCCGGGGTGCTGTCACTGACGTCCGCGAAGTCGGGCGCCCTGGTCGGAGTGGCGATCTCCGTGACCACCGTCCCGGCCGCCGCCAACGCCGCGGTCGCGCTCGGCTACCAGGAGTACGGCCAGGCCTGGCACTCCATGGAACAGCTGCTGCTGAACCTCGTGGGCATCCTTCTGGCGGGCACCCTGACGCTGACCACCCAGAAGCTGCTGTGGGCCCGGCACGGCACCGGGCCGCGACCGCACTAGCAAGGGCCGGCAACGACAACGGCCCTGCCCGACGCCGGACAGGGCCGCCGCCGGGCAGGGCCGGAAGGTCAGGGTCTAGCCCAGCGCCGACTTCACCGCGTCGGCCAGCCGCTCGGCCACCGCCCGCGCCTGCTCGATGTCCGCGGCCTCCACCATCACCCGCACCAGCGGCTCCGTGCCGGACGGCCGCAGCAGCACCCGGCCGGTGGCGCCCAGTTCGTGCTCCGCCTCGGCGACCGCCGCGGTCAGCTCGTGAGAGCTGGTCACCCGCGACCTGTCGACGTCGGGGACGTTGATGAGGATCTGCGGCAGCCGCTCCATGACGCCCGCGAGCTCGGCCAGCGTCCGGCCGGTCGCGGCGACCCGGGCCCCCAGCATCAGACCGGTCAGGGTGCCGTCACCGGTGGTGGCATGGTCCAGCACGATCACGTGCCCGGACTGCTCACCGCCCAGCGCGAAGCCGTGCGCCTTCATCTCCTCCAGGACGTACCGGTCGCCGACCGCGGTCTGGACGAGGTCGATGCCCTCGCGCTCCATGGCGAGCTTGAAGCCCAGGTTGGACATCACGGTGGCGACGGCGGTGTTCTTGCGCAGCATCCCCTCGTCGCGCATCCCGACGGCGAGGACGGCCAGGATCTGGTCACCGTCGACCTCGTTGCCCTCGTGGTCCACGGCCAGGCAGCGGTCCGCGTCACCGTCGTGGGCGACGCCGAGGTCGGCGCCGTGCTCGACGACGGCCGCACGCAGCAGCTGGAGGTGGGTGGAGCCACAACCGTCGTTGATGTTCAGGCCGTCGGGGTCGGTGCCGAGCGTGATGACATCGGCGCCGGCCCGCGCAAAGGCCTCGGGCGAGACCCGCGCCGCCGCACCGTGGGCACCGTCGATGACGATCTTCAGCCCGTCCAGACGGTTGGGCAGGACGCCGACGAGATGCGCGACATAGTTGTCGAAGCCCTCGTCGTAGACGGTGACTCGGCCCACGCCGGCGCCGGTCGGCCGCTCCCAGGGCTCACCGGAGCTGTGTGCGCGGTAGGTCTTCTCGATGCGGTCCTCCAGCTCGTCGGCGAGCTTGTGGCCGCCGCGGGCGAAGAACTTGATGCCGTTGTCGGGCATCGGGTTGTGGCTGGCGGAGAGCATCACTCCGAGGTCCGCGCCGAGCGAGCCGGTCAGATACGCGACCGCCGGGGTCGGGAGTACACCCACCCGCAGCACGTCCACGCCGGCGCTGGCCAGGCCCGCGACGACCGCGGCCTCCAGGAACTCCCCGGACGCGCGTGGATCGCGTCCGACCACCGCCACCGGCCGGTGACCTTCGAAGGTGCCCACTTCGGCGAGTACATGCGCCGCAGCGACCGACAGACCGAGCGCCAGCTCCGCCGTCAGATCCGCATTGGCGACGCCGCGCACACCGTCCGTGCCGAAGAGTCGTCCCACTGGTGTCCTCCGAGTAGATGAGCTTGGACCAGAGCATTAAGTCCAGGTATACGCCCCTGGTCCCGGATAGCCGAACGCCCCGGCAGCACGGAATGGTGCCACCGGGGCGTTCGCCAAGAGCTGCATGGTGCAGCGCGCGCGGTTAGCGCTTGCTGTACTGCGGCGCCTTACGGGCCTTCTTCAGACCGGCCTTCTTGCGCTCGACCGCACGGTCGTCACGCTTGAGGAACCCGGCCTTCTTCAGCGCGCCGCGGTTGTTGTCGACGTCCGCCTCGTTCAGCGCACGGGCCACGCCCAGGCGCAGCGCACCGGCCTGGCCGGAGATGCCGCCGCCGGAGATGCGGGCGACAACGTCGTAGCGGTTGTCGAGCTCGAGCACCTTGAAGGGCTCGTTGACTTCCTGCTGGTGCACCTTGTTGGGGAAGTAGCCCTCAAGGGTGCGACCGTTGATCTTCCACTGGCCGGTGCCCGGAACGATCCGGACGCGGGCGATGGCGTTCTTGCGACGGCCCAGGCCGGCGGCCGGCTGCGGGTCGCCGAAGCGGGAGGCGAGGGACTCGGAGGTGTACTCCGACTCCACGACCTCGGTCTCAGTGGTGTATTCCTCGACGGCGTCGTCGTTCTCGATGACGGTCTCGGGAGTGGTCTCGGCCACGATGCTCCTCAGAATTCTCTGTCGTCTTAGGGGGTGGCCGGACTTACTGCGCGACCTGGGTGATCTCGAACGGGACCGGCTGCTGCGCAGCGTGCGGGTGCTCGGCGCCCGCGTAGACCTTCAGCTTCGAGAGCATCTGACGGCCGAGGGTGTTCTTGGGGAGCATGCCCTTGATGGCCTTCTCGACGGCCTTCTCGGGGTTCTTGTCGAGCAGCTCGTCGTAGCGGACGGAGCGCAGACCACCCGGGAAGCCCGAGTGGCGGTAAGCCATCTTCTGGGACCGCTTGTTGCCGGACAGGTGCACCTTGTCGGCGTTGACGATGATGACGAAGTCGCCCATGTCAACGTGCGGCGCGTAAACGGGCTTGTGCTTACCCCGCAGGAGGGACGCGGCCTGGCTGGCCAGACGGCCCAGGACAACGTCCTGCGCGTCAATGATGTGCCACTGGCGCTGGACATCGCCGGGCTTGGGGCTGAACGTACGCACGGTTAGCCTTCGCTTCTTCAGAGGTGGGGTATCCCCTGGCCGTGAGACCTGGGGGAAGGGTCCTGTACTGGTCACCACGATCGATCACACCAGCAGGAGCGGCACTACGGGTGACGCAACCCGATCGTCCGTCGCTGGTCATCGGCCCGATGGACCGCGTAAGGGCCCCCTCACGTGAGATAGAGCAAGCCAATACGCATAACGAACAGGCAGAATACCGGCCCGGCCCCGGTGGGGTCAAAACGCCCCCCGAACCGGCGTGCGGTATCGGCCCGCCGACGCCTCCCCGGTCACCGAGGGTATCGGCCGCCACACGGTACCCACCCGCACCGTCTCAGGCGTCACCGGCGCACCAGCGCCGATGCGCCGCCGGCGCTCCCGGGGCCGCCACCGGCGCGCCGCCGCCCCGGACAGCGCCACCGCCCCCGGACACCACCGGCGCGCCCTACCGCTCCCGCGCCACCCGTCGCTCGTCCCACACCGGCTCCGTCGTCTCCCGGACCCTCCCGTCCGAGCCGAACACCAGGAACCGGTCGAAGGACCGCGCGAACCACCGGTCGTGCGTCACCGCCACCACCGTCCCCTCGTACGCCTCCAGGCCCTCCTGCAGCGCCTCCGCCGACTCCAGGTCCAGGTTGTCCGTCGGCTCGTCGAGCAGCAGGGCGGTCGTGCCGGACAGCTCCAGCAGCAGGATCTGGAAGCGTGCCTGCTGGCCGCCGGAGAGCCGCTCGAAGCGCTGCTCGGCCTGCTTCTCCAGCTCGTAGCGGCGCAGCGCCGACATGGCCTGCCCCTTGTCCCTGGCGTGCTCGGTCCACAGGATGTCGAGCAGGGTGCGGCCCAGCAGCTCGGGGTGGGCGTGGGTCTGCGCGAAGTGACCGGGGACGACCCTGGCCCCCAGCTTCCACGCCCCGGTGTGCGGGACGGGGTTCTGCTCGTCCCCGGCCAGCAGGCGCAGGAAGTGGGACTTCCCGGAGCCGTTGGAGCCGAGGACCGCGACCCGCTCGCCATAGAAGATCTCCAGGTCGAACGGCTTCATCAGGCCGGTCAGCTCCAGGCCCTCACAGGTGACCGCCCGTACGCCGGTGCGCCCGCCGCGCAGCCGCATGGTGATGTCCTGCTCGCGCGGCGGCTCCGGCGGCGGCCCGGCCTCCTCGAACTTCCGCAGCCGGGTCTGCGCCGCCGCATAGCGCGAGGCCAGCTCATGGCTGACCGAGGCCGCCTGCCGCAGCGAGACCACCAGCTTCTTCAGCTGCGCATGCTTCTCGTCCCAGCGCCGCCGCAGCTCCTCGAAGCGGGCGAAGCGCTCCTTGCGCGCGTCGTGGTAGGTGTCGAAGCCCCCGCCGTGCACCCATACGTCGGAGCCCGCGGGCCCCGGCTCGACGCTGACGATCTTCTCCGCGGCACGGGCCAGCAGCTCCCGGTCGTGCGAGACGAACAACACCGTCTTACGGGTCGCCCGCAGCTGCTCCTCCAGCCACCGCTTGCCCGGCACATCCAGATAGTTGTCCGGCTCGTCCAGCAGCAGCACCTCGTCCGTGCCGCGCAGCAGCGACTCCAGCACCAGCCGCTTCTGCTCGCCCCCGGACAGCGTGCGCACCTGCCGCCACTGCGCCTTCTCGTACGGCATCCCCAGGGCCGCCGTCGTGCAGATGTCCCAGGCCGTCTCCGCCTCGTAGCCGCGCGCCTCGGCCCAGTCGCTGAGCGCCTGGGCATAGGTCATCTGCGCGGCTTCGTCATCGGCGGTCATGAGCGCCAGCTCGGCGGCGTCCACCGCGGCCGCCGCCTCCCTGATCCGCGGCTGCGCCACGGAGACCAGCAGGTCACGCACCGTGCGCTCGTCCCGTACGGATCCCACGAACTGCGGCATCACGCCCAGCCCGCCGCTGACCGTCACCGCCCCGCCGTGCGGCTGCAGCTCCCCCGCGATCAGCCGCAGCAGCGTCGTCTTGCCCGCCCCGTTGGCTCCCACCAGCGCCACCGACGCGCCTTCCCCCACCCGGAAGGACACATCTCCCAGCAGGACCCTCCCGTCCGGCAGGTAGTACTCCAGATGTCCGGCCTCAAGATGTCCCATGGACGGGATTGTGACCGGCCTCCAAGCGTTCCACCAACCCCATTAGGATGCGCGGCATGAGCTTTGGGCAAGGGGGGCCGTTCGACGGCCCCGGGGGTTCTTCGTCGTCCACTCCGGACTGGGGTGCACTCGCCGAGGAGAGCGAGGCGCAGTCCCGCCACAAACGCCGGCTGTGGATCGGCGGCGGAGTGCTGGCGGTCCTCGCGGTGGCCGGCATCGTCAGCGTCGCCGTCATGGCCGGCGGCGGCGGTTCGTCGGGCGGCAAACCGACGGCGTCGCCCACGGCGTCCGACCAGGCCGCGGGGCCGGACGACAAGCCGTCCTTCCCCGACGTCTCCGTGCCGCCCCCGCCCAACCCGCGGGACTACATCTCCGACCCCAAGAAGGACAGGGCGCCGCTCACCCCGGCCACCCTCTTCCCGCAGAAGAGCATGATCGTCGGCGAGCACACCTATCCGCGCACCAAGACCGCCACCGCCAAGGACTGCACCGCCGCCGCCCAGGGACCGCTCGTTTCCTCGCTGTCCCACAACGGCTGCAGGCAGCTGCTGCGCGCCACGTACGCCAAGGGCGGCGTCGCGGTCACCATCGGCATCGCGGTCTTCGACTCGCCCGCCAACGCCGCCAAGGTCATGAACGAGAACAAGGCCAACCTCATGCCGCTGCCCGGCGGTGGCGTCCCCGCGGACTTCTGCCAGGGCACGAAGTGCCGGATGGCGACCAACGCCACCGGCCGCTACGCCTACTTCACGATCGCCGGCTACCTCAACGGCAAGGACGTCACCGGCGCCGAGACCAAGGCCCGGCAGATCGCCCGGGACGGCGGCGCCTATGCGTTCAGCCAGATCACCCAGCGCGGCAAGGACCAGGCCGCGAAGGTCGCCGAGCAGCAGCTGAGGGACGCCCGGAAGAAGGCCGGCAAGTCCTGACCGCCTTCGGTGGCGCCGCCCTTCCCGGCGGCGCCACCACCGAAGCCGGTCCGGCCCCCGCTCAGCAGCAGCCGCCCCCGGGCAGCGTCCGCTTGTTCCGCGCCTCCTGGTTGCGCGCCATCAGCAGCTCATCGGCCGGGTAGCCGACCTCCTCCAGCGTCAGCCCGTGCGGCCGTACGACATGGACGGCGGAGTCCCGTACCCCGGCAGCCAGCACCTTCCCGGGCCACTCCGCCGGCCGGTGCCCGTCGCCGACGAACAGCATCGCCCCCACCAGCGACCGCACCATGTTGTGGCAGAAGGCATCCGCCCGCACGGTCGCCGTGATGATCCCGTCCGCCCCGCGCGTCCAGCTCAGCTCCTGCAGCGTACGGATCGTCGTCGCGCCTTCCCGCCGCTTGCAGTACGCCGCGAAGTCGTGCTCCCCCAGCAGCGGCCGCGAGGCCTCGTTCATGGCGTCGACGTCCAGCTCCCAGTCGTGCCACAGCACATGGCCGCGCAGCAGCGGATCCACGCCCCCGTGGTGATCGGTCACCCGGTACGCATACCGCCGCCAGATCGCCGAGAACCGCGCATTGAACCCGTACGGCGCCTCGGCCAGCCGCCACACCCGCACATCCTTCGGGAGCCGCCCGGCCAGCCGCCGCAGCAGCTTGTCCCGGTGCTCGGCCCACACCGCCTCCGGCAGGTCCACGTGCGCCACCTGCCCCCGCGCATGCACCCCCGCGTCCGTCCGCCCGGCCACGGTGAGCTCATACGTCTGTCCGGACCGGGTCACCGTCCGCAGCGCGTCCTCGATCTCCCCCTGCACGGTCCGCCGGCCACCGGCCTGCTTCGCCCACCCGGAGAAGTCCTTTCCGTCGTAGGAAAGGTCCATCCGCACCCGGACGAACCCGGGCTCCACTTCGTCACTCACGACAGCAATCCTCCCTCACACCGTGGGCAGTCCTTCCGCACGGGCGAAACCCGTGGTCACAGCGGACCCGCCCCCACCCGCCGAAGCCCGCCCGCGCACACGAAAGCGGGCCCGCCCCGAAGGGCGGACCCGCTCACGCAAGGCAGGACTCAGGCGTCCTTCGACTCCTCGGTCACCTCGGCGGCCTCGGCCGCCTCCGCGTCCTTGGCCGCACGCTTGGTCGCGGCCTCGGCCTCACCGGTGGCCTGCTGGGCCACGGTCAGCGCCTCCACCAGCTCGATGACAGCCATGGGCGCGTTGTCGCCACGACGGTTACCGATCTTGGTGATGCGGGTGTAGCCACCCGGGCGGTTCTCGAACCGCGGGGCGATCTCCGTGAAGAGCGTGTGCACGACGCTCTTGTCCGAGATCAGCTGCATGACCTGACGGCGGTTGTGAAGGTCGCCCTTCTTCGCCTTGGTCACCAGACGCTCCGAGTACGGACGCAGACGACGGGCCTTGGCCTCGGTCGTCGTGATGCGGCCGTGCTCGAAGAGCGCGGTGGCCAGGTTGCGCAGCATCAGACGCTCGTGCGCAGCGCTGCCGCCCAGACGGGCACCCTTGGCGGGCTTCGGCATGGTGTTTCTCCTTCTTTGCTGCACCGGCCGTATCAGGTACCGGTGTCAGTTCCCACGAGGCGGGCGCCCCGCGGAAGATCACACATCTGGGGCCCGGGACACGGCCCGGACCCCAGACGGACAAACTCAGTACTGCTCGGTCTCCACGAACCCGGCGTCCGCGTCGTCGTCCGCGCCGAAGGCGTCGGCGGCGGCGGTCGGGTCGAATCCGGGCGGGCTGTCCTTGAGGGCCAGGCCCATGCCGGCCAGCTTCGCCTTGACCTCGTCGATCGACTTCGCACCGAAGTTGCGGATGTCGAGCAGATCGGCCTCGGAGCGCGCCACGAGCTCACCCACGGAGTGGATGCCCTCACGCTTGAGGCAGTTGTACGAGCGGACCGTGAGCTCCAGCTCCTCGATCGGCAGCGCCAGATCGGCGGCCAGGGCGGCGTCCGTGGGGGACGGGCCCATGTCGATGCCCTCGGCGTCGATGTTGAGCTCACGCGCCAGACCGAACAGCTCGACCAGGGTCTTACCGGCGGACGCCATGGCGTCACGCGGGCGCATGGCCTGCTTGGTCTCGACGTCGACGATCAGCTTGTCGAAGTCGGTGCGCTGCTCGACACGGGTCGCCTCGACCTTGTACGTGACCTTGAGCACCGGCGAGTAGATGGAGTCGACCGGGATACGGCCGATCTCCTGGCCCACCTGCTTGTTCTGGACGGCGGAGACATAGCCGCGACCGCGCTCGACGGTCAGCTCCATCTCCAGCTTGCCCTTGCCGTTGAGGGTGGCGAGGACCAGGTCCGGGTTGTGCACCTCGACACCGGCCGGCGGGGCGATGTCAGCAGCGGTGACCAGGCCGGGGCCCTGCTTGCGCAGGTACATCACGACCGGCTCGTCGTGCTCCGAGGAGACGACCAGCTGCTTGATGTTGAGGATGAGGTCGGTGACGTCCTCCTTGACGCCCGGCACGGTGGTGAACTCGTGCAGGACACCGTCGATGCGGATGGACGTGACCGCCGCACCCGGAATCGAGGACAGGAGGGTACGACGCAGGGAGTTGCCGAGGGTGTAGCCGAAGCCCGGCTCCAGCGGCTCGATCACGAACCGGGAGCGGTATTCGTCGACGACCTCTTCGGTCAACGAGGGACGCTGAGCAATCAGCATGGTGTTCGATCCTTCAGTCGTGGACGCCCGCTATTTGACGCCCGCTGTACTGACAAGGGTACGGGCGGCACGGCGCCATTGGCTCCGTACCGCCCCCACCGGTCAGCTCTTACTTGGAGTAGAGCTCAACGATCAGCTGCTCCTGCACCTGGGTGTCGATCACCTGGCGCTCGGGCATGCTGTGCACGAGAATCCGGAGATTCGACGGAATCGCTTCCAGCCAGGCCGGAACGGTCCTGTCGCCCGCCTCGGCCTGCGCCACCGCGAACGGGGTCAGGTTCCGAGAGTTCTCGCGGACCTCGATGATGTCGTTCGCAGCCACCCGAGCCGACGGAATGTCGGTCTTGCGGCCGTTCACAGTGATGTGTCCGTGACGGACCAGCTGACGGGCGTGGTCGCGGGACTTGGCGAAGCCGGCCCGGTAGACCACGTTGTCGAGACGAGTCTCAAGGATGCGCAGAAGGTTCTCACCGGTCTTGCCGGTCTTCTGGTTCGCTTCCTTGTAGTAGTTCACGAACTGCTTCTCAAGGACACCGTAGATACGGCTGCACTTCTGCTTCTCACGAAGCTGGAGCAGGTACTCGCTGTCCTTGGTGCGCCCGCGACCGTGCTCACCCGGGGGGTAAGGACGAATCTCGATCGGGCACTTTGCGCTCTCGCACTTGCTCCCCTTGAGGAAGAGCTTCTGCTTCTCCCGACGGCAACGCTTGCAGTCGGCCCCGGTGTAACGCGCCATATTGTTTTGTCTCCTACTTCAGCTGGTCAGACGCGGCGGCGCTTGGGCGGGCGGCATCCGTTGTGCGGAGTGGGGGTGACGTCCTGGATCGAACCCACCTCGAGGCCGGTGGCCTGGAGGGAGCGGATCGCGGTCTCACGGCCGGAGCCGGGACCCTTGACGAAGACGTCGACCTTGCGCATGCCGTGCTCCTGCGCGCGGCGGGCGGCCGACTCGGCGGCCATCTGCGCGGCGAAGGGGGTGGACTTGCGCGAGCCCTTGAAGCCGACGTGGCCGGCAGAGGCCCAAGAGATCACGTTGCCCGTGGGGTCCGTGATCGAAACGATCGTGTTGTTGAACGTGCTCTTGATGTGAGCGTGCCCGTGGGCAACGTTCTTCTTCTCCTTGCGGCGCACCTTCTTGGCGCCGGCCGTACGGCCCTTCGGAGGCATTCATTACTCCCGTGGAGGTGGTCGGTCCTACAGCGAAGACCGCTGATGAGCGTCCTGCTGAGGACTACTTCTTGCCCGGCTTCTTCTTGCCGGCGATCGCGCGACGCGGACCCTTGCGGGTACGGGCGTTCGTGCTGGTGCGCTGACCGTGCACCGGCAGACCGCGGCGGTGACGCAGACCCTGGTAGCAGCCGATCTCGACCTTGCGGCGGATGTCGGCCTGGATCTCGCGACGGAGGTCACCCTCGGTCTTGAGGTTGTTGTCCACGAACTCGCGGATCTTGACGAGGTCTTCCTCAGCCAGGTCGCGAACACGGGTGTTCGGGTCCACGCCGGTGGCGGCGAGGGTCTGCTGCGACAGCGTCCGCCCGATACCGAAGACGTAGGTGAGGGCGACCTCCACACGCTTTTCGCGCGGGAGATCAACGCCTGCGAGGCGTGCCATTGATGTGGCTCCTGATGGCTATTCGGAGGTCTTCCGCAGCACCGTTCCCGTAAGACTCTGCAGAATTACGAGCCGGGTCCCCGGCCTCCGAGCCGGGGGTGTCGTCCCCACGCGAGTGATGCGGGGGTCGGGTGACTGCGTATGTACGTATGTGATTGCGTCGCGCGAAAACTGCGAAATGCAGGTGGTCGGCGTGCGTCAGCCCTGGCGCTGCTTGTGGCGCAGGTTGTCGCAGATAACCATGACCCGGCCGTGACGGCGGATCACCTTGCACTTGTCGCAGATCTTCTTGACGCTCGGCTTGACCTTCATGGGATGTGAGGTTCTCCGGGTCAGTGCCGTCACCCCACGGGAGCGGGGCGCCGACAAGATCTACTTGTAGCGGTAGACGATCCGGCCACGCGTCAGGTCGTACGGAGAAAGCTCCACCACGACCCGGTCATCCGGGAGGATACGGATGTAGTGCATCCGCATCTTGCCGCTGATGTGCGCGAGGACTTTGTGACCGTTCTGGAGCTCCACCTTGAACATGGCGTTCGGGAGGGACTCGATCACGGTGCCCTCGATTTCGATGGCACCTTGCTTCTTGGCCACGCTTCGCCCTTCGAATCGGCTACCTTGATCGACACTCCCGCACCTCGCCCTCAACCAAGAGGGCATACGGATGCACGAGAGCCGACGCGTCAGTCTACGCCAGTGCCTAGGAAAAGACGAATCCAGGATTATTGCCCACCCTGGGAGATCATTACGCCATCGCCCTCTCCGGAGCGGTCGGCTCAGGCGGTGGGGCGGGCTCCCCTGACCCTTAAGCGGAAGGGTCGCGCGCCGTGGTGATGCCCAGCTCGGCCAGCTTGGCCTTGCCGCCGTCCGGCGCGGTCAGCACCAGCGGGCCGTCCTCGGTCAGCGCGACCGAGTGCTCCCAGTGCGAGGACCAGCTGCCGTCGTTCGACTTGACCGTCCAGTCGTCGTCGAGGACGTGGGTCTTGGCCGTGCCGAGATTGACCATCGGCTCGATGGCGATGCAGAAGCCGGGCACCAGCTTCGGGCCGCGGCCGCGCTTGCGGTCGACGTAGTTCAGCAGATGCGGGTCCATGTGCATCTGCGAGCCGATGCCGTGGCCGCCGTAGTCCTCGACGATGCCGTACTTACCGCCGGCCGGCCGCGGCTGGCGGCGGATGTAGCCCTCGATCGCCTTGGAGATGTCGACCAGCCGGTTGCCCTTGGCGACCGCCGCGATGCCCGCCCACATCGACTCCTCGGTGACCCGGCTCAGCTCGACCAGCTCCGCCGAGTGACCGGACCCGACGAAGGCGGTGTACGCCGCGTCGCCGTGCCAGCCGTCGATGATCGCGCCGCAGTCGATGGAGATGATGTCGCCGTCCTGCAGCACCGTCTCGGTGTCGGGGATGCCGTGGACCACGACATCGTTGACCGAGGTGCAGATCGTCGCGGGGAAGCCGCCGTAACCGAGGAAGTTCGACTTCGCTCCGTGCTCGGCGAGCACCTTGCGTGCCGCGTCGTCCAGGTCCTTGGTCGTGGCGCCGGGCACCGCGGCCTTCCGGGTCGCCGCGTGAATGGCGGCGACCACCAGCCCCGCCTCGCGCATCTTCGCGATCTGCTCGGGGGTCTTGATCTCCACCATTACGGCTGGCGCCTTCCTGAACCGACTACAACGCTTGTCCGGCGGCCATCACGACCGCCCCGTACACGATACGGCCGCGGTACCCCTTGCGGGGACCGCGGCCGTATCGGAAGCCGTGCGGTGCTACGCGTCCCGGGACGGCAGGGCCGCCATGGCCCGCCGGGTGACCTCGTCGACCTTGCCCATTGCCGGGATGGTGACGACCAGGTCCTGGTCCTTGTAGTAGTCGATGATCGGCTCGGTCTCCGTGTGGTAGACCTCCAGCCGCTTGCGCACGGTCTCCTCGCGGTCGTCGTCCCGCTGGTACAGCTCGCCGCCGCAGGTGTCGCAGACACCCTCGCGCTCCGGCTTGTTGTACTCGGCGTGGAAGACATGACTGCTGTCGCGGCGGCAGATACGCCGGCCGGCGATCCGCTTGACGACCTCGTCCTCCGGGACCTCCAGGTCCAGGACGGCGTCCAGCTTGAGGCCCTTGTCCTTGAGGTACTCGTCCAGCGCCTTGGCCTGGCCAAGGTTGCGCGGGAAGCCGTCCAGGAGAAAACCGTTGGCCGCGTCGGGCTGTTCCATACGGTCCTCGGCCATCGCGATGGTGACCGAGTCGGGCACCAGATTGCCGGCGTCCATGTACGACTTCGCCTCGCGGCCGAGGGGTGTGCCCTGGCTGATGTTGGCGCGGAACAGGTCCCCCGTGGAGATGTGCGGGATCTCGAGGTTCTTGGCAAGGTACGCAGCCTGCGTACCCTTGCCGGCCCCCGGGGGTCCGACGAGGACGATTCGCATCAGCGGAGGAACCCTTCGTAGTTGCGCTGCTGAAGCTGGCTCTCGATCTGCTTCACGGTCTCCAGGCCCACACCCACGATGATGAGGATGCTCGTCCCGCCGAACGGGAAATTCTGGTTCGCGTTGAAAAGCACCAACGCCACTGTTGGTACGAGCGCGATCAGCCCCAGGTACAGCGAGCCCGGCCACGTGATCCGGTTGAGCACGTAGCTGAGGTACTCGGCCGTCGGGCGACCAGCCCGGATACCCGGGATGAAGCCACCATACTTCTTCATGTTGTCGGCAACTTCTTCGGGGTTGAAGCTGATGGCGACGTAGAAGAAGGCGAAGAACACGATCAGCAGGAAGTACGTAACGATGTAAACCGGGTGATTTCCCTTGGTGAAGTTGGTGGCGATCCACGTCGCCCATGCCGCCTTCGACCCGCTGAACTGTGCAACGAGGGCTGGAATGTAGAGCAGCGATGACGCGAAGATGACGGGAATCACACCCGCCTGATTCACCTTGAGCGGGATGTACGTGGACGTACCGCCATAGGACCGGCGGCCGATCATCCGCTTCGCGTACTGCACCGGAATGCGCCGCTGAGCCTGCTCGACGAAGACCACCAGGGCGACCATCGCCAGGCCCACCGCGATCACCGCGAAGAACTCGATCCAGCCGTCGGCCAGCTTGCCGGTGAGCTTGATCTGCCACAGCGCGCCCGGGAAGCCGGCGGCGATCGAGATGAACATCAGGATCGACATGCCGTTGCCGATACCGCGGTCGGTGACGAGTTCACCGAGCCACATGATCAGGCCGGTGCCGGCGGTCATCGTGATGACCATCGTGATGGTGGTGAAGATCGAGTCGCTGGGCACGATCTCGCTGGCGACCGGGCAGCTCTGGAAGAGCGCACCACTGCGGGCGGTGGCCACCAGGCCGGTGCCCTGCAGGATGGCGAGCGCCACGGTCAGATAGCGGGTGTACTGGGTGATCTTCCCCTGCCCGGACTGCCCCTCTTTCTTGAGGGCTTCCAGCCGCGGAATCACCACAGTCAGCAGCTGGAGGATGATGCTCGCCGTGATGTACGGCATGATCCCCAGCGCGAAGATCGTGATCTGCAGCAGCGCACCACCGCTGAACATGTTCACCAGGGCGAACAACCCGCTGTTGCCGCCGGCCTGCTTCATGCAGGTCGTGACGTTCGCGTAGTTCACCCCGGGGACCGGGACATGCGCGCCGATCCGGTAGAGCACCACGATGCCCAATGTGAACAGCAGCTTCTTGCGCAGGTCGGGCGTCTTGAACGCTCGGGCGAACGCGGTGAGCACGGTGCCTCCTGCGCCCCTCGCCTTGAATGCGAGAGGTGACGGTCTTGAGGATCGACGAATACTTGGCGGCCAGAACCGCACGGGCAGGGCTCGTACGGCGGGGTTCCGGGGCCATGCCCCGAAAAATAACAGTGCATGCCACCTTACCGGCGAGCCTACCCCCGTGGAACGACCAACCGGGGATGCCCCAAACGATGGGCATCCCCGGTCAGTTGAGCCAACGAACTCAGAGGAGCTCGGTGACGGTGCCGCCGGCAGCGGCGATCTTCTCCTTGGCGGAGCCGGAGACGGCGTCAACCGTCACCTGCAGCGCCACGGAGATCTCGCCGGCGCCCAGCACCTTGACGAGCTCGTTGTTGCGCACCGCGCCCTTGGCGACCAGATCGGCCACCGTGACCTCGCCACCCTGCGGGTAGAGCGCGGCCAGCCGGTCCAGGTTCACGACCTGGAACTGCTTGTGGGCGGGGTTCTTGAAGCCCTTCAGCTTCGGGAGGCGCATGTGGAGGGGCATCTGCCCGCCTTCGAAGCGCTCCGGAACCTGGTAACGGGCCTTCGTGCCCTTGGTACCACGACCAGCAGTCTTACCCTTGGACGCCTCACCACGACCGACACGGGTCTTGGCGGTCTTGGCACCCGGGGCAGGACGGAGGTTGTGGACCTTCAGCGGGTTGGTCTCCGCCATGTCAGTCGACCTCCTCAACCGTCACGAGGTGGCGGACGGTGTGCACCATTCCGCGGAACTCGGGGCGGTCCTCCTTGACAACCACGTCGTTGAGCCGCTTGAGGCCCAGCGAACGAAGGGTGTCGCGGTGGTTCTGCTTGCTACCGATGAAAGACTTCGTCTGCGTGATCTTGAGGTGCGCCATCACGCGGTCACCCCGGCACGCGCCCGCAGCAGAGCGGCGGGAGCAACGTCCTCCAGCGGCAGGCCACGACGGGCCGCGATCTCCTCGGGGCGCTGAAGGCCCCGAAGCGCGGTCACCGTGGCGTGCACGATGTTGATCGGGTTCGACGAACCGAGCGACTTGCTCAGCACGTCGTGGATGCCCGCGCACTCCAGAACGGCACGCACGGGGCCACCGGCGATCACACCGGTACCGGGGGAAGCCGGCTTGAGCAGGACGACGCCCGCAGCCTTCTCGCCCTGGATGGGGTGAGGGATGGTGCCCTGGATACGGGGGACCTTGAAGAAGTTCTTCTTGGCCTCTTCCACGCCCTTGGCGATGGCAGCCGGAACTTCCTTGGCCTTGCCGTAACCGACACCTACGGTGCCGTCACCATCGCCCACCACGACCAGCGCGGTGAAGCTGAAGCGACGGCCACCCTTGACAACCTTGGCGACACGGTTGATCGCGACAACGCGCTCAACGTATGCGGTCTTCTCGGCGGCAGCGCCACCGTCGCGACCCTTCCGGTCCCGCCGCTCGCCGCCACCGGCACCGCTCCCGCGGCGCTGGGGTCCAGCCATTGGATTTACCTCTCTCTGTTACGTCCGCTAGCTCCGGAACCGGGGCTTAGAACTTCAGCCCGGCTTCGCGGGCGGCGTCGGCCAGAGCGGCAATCCGCCCGGCGTACTGCTTGCCACCACGGTCGAACACGACGGCCTCGACACCGGCGGCCTTGGCACGCTCGGCGACCAGGGAGCCGACCTTCTTGGCCTGAGCGCTCTTGTCGCCCTCGCCACCACGGATCGACGCGTCCAGGCTCGACGCCGAGGCCACAGTGTGGCCCGCAATGTCGTCGATGACCTGCGCGGTGATGCCACGGTTGGACCGCGTCACCACCAGACGCGGACGCTCCGGGGTACCCGAAATCCGCTTACGGATGCGGATGTGGCGCCGCTTTGCGGCGGCACGCTTGTAAGCGTCGCCCTTGGCGATCTTCACACCGTATGCCATGGCTTACTTACCAGCCTTTCCGACCTTGCGGCGGATGACCTCGCCGGCGTACTTGACGCCCTTGGCCTTGTACGGGTCAGGCTTGCGCAGCTTGCGGATGTTCGCCGCAACCTCGCCGACCTTCTGCTTGTCGATGCCCTCGACGCTGAGCTTGGTCGGGGACTCGACCTTGAAGGAGATGCCCTCGGGCGCCTCGACGACGATGGGGTGGCTGTAGCCCAGGGCGAACTCCAGGTTGGAGCCCTTCGCCTGGACGCGGTAACCGACACCGCTGATCTCGAGCGCCTTGCTGTAGCCCTGGGTCACGCCGGTGATCATGTTCGCCACCAGCGTGCGGGACAGGCCGTGCAGGGCCTTGTTCTGACGCTCGTCGTTCGGGCGGGAGACGGTGACGACACCGTCCTCACCCTTGGCGACCTCGATGGGCGCCGCGACGGTGTGCGAGAGGGAACCCTTGGGGCCCTTCACCGCGACCGTACGGCCCTCGATGGTGACGTCCACACCAGCGGGAACCTGGATGGGCAGCTTGCCAATACGCGACATTAGCTATTCCTCCGTTCCCTGGTTACCAGACGTAGGCGAGGACTTCCCCACCCACGCCCTTCTTGCTGGCCTGCTGACCGGTCAGGAGACCGTGGGACGTGGAGATGATCGCCACGCCCAGGCCGCCGAGGACCTTCGGCAGGTTGGTGGACTTTGCGTAGACACGCAGGCCCGGCTTCGAGATCCGCTTGATGCCGGCGATCGAACGCTCGCGGTTCGGGCCGAACTTCAGCTCGAGGACGAGGTTCTTGCCAACCTCGGCGTCCTCGACGCGCCAGCCGGTGATGTAGCCCTCCTGCTGGAGGATCTCCGCGATGTGCGACTTGATCTTGCTGTGCGGCATCACGACGTCGTCGTGGTATGCCGAGTTCGCGTTACGCAGACGGGTCAGCATGTCTGCGATGGGATCAGTCATGGTCATGAATTGGCCTTCGGCCTCTCTCGCCGGGGTTTCCTATGTGCGCCATCCCTCTCCCCGATCAGAGTCGGGACGGGTGCGGCGCGGGGACCTACGGCGTAGTAAGCGACTTTATGCGGGCGCGGCCCGCGGTCGGTCTCGGGCGGCGGTGCGCCCAAACCCTTCTACCCTACGGGAAAGAAGAGGTGGGCGCCCGCCGGCCGAATGCTTACCGAGAGCCCTGGTCGTCCCAATTAAGGGATTACCAGGAGCTCTTGGTCACGCCCGGCAGCTCGCCACGGTGAGCCATCTCACGAAGGCACACGCGGCACAGGCCGAACTTGCGGTAGACGGAGTGCGGACGGCCGCAGCGCTGGCAACGCGTGTACGCGCGGACAGCAAACTTCGGCTTACGAGCCGCCTTAGCGATCAGAGCCTTCTTCGCCACGGTCAGTTCTCCTTGAACGGGAAGCCGAGGTGACGAAGCAGGGCGCGGCCCTCATCGTCGTTGGACGCCGTGGTGACCACGGTGATGTCCATGCCCCGCGTCCGGTCGATCTTGTCCTGGTCGATCTCGTGGAACATGACCTGCTCCGTGAGACCGAAGGTGTAGTTGCCCCGACCGTCGAACTGCTTCGGGGACAGACCACGGAAGTCGCGGATGCGCGGCAGCGCGAGCGACAGCAGGCGGTCCAGGAACTCCCACATGCGGTCACCACGGAGGGTGACGTGGGCACCGATCGGCTGGCCCTCACGCAGCTTGAACTGCGCGATGGACTTACGGGCCTTGGTGACGGCCGGCTTCTGTCCGGTGATCGTGGTGAGGTCGCGGATGGCGCCCTCGATCAGCTTGGAGTCGCGGGCGGCGTCGCCCACACCCATGTTGACCACGATCTTGGTCAGACCGGGGATCTGCATGACGTTCTCGAGCGAGAACTCGTCCTTCAGCTTCCCGGCGATCTCTTCGCGGTAGCGCGTCTTGAGACGCGGCGCGTTGGTGGTGGCAGTCATCAGATGTCCTCACCGGTCCGCTTGGCAACGCGGATCTTGTTGCCCTCGTCGTCGAAGCGGTACCCGACGCGGCTGACGACCTTGTTGCCGTCCTTCTCCACCACGAGCTGAACATTGCTCACGTGGACAGGGGCTTCGGTCGTCACGATGCCGCCGGTCTTCGAACCACGAGCGGTCTGTCCGGCCTTGGTGTGCTTCTTGACCCGGTTGACACCCTCGACCAGGACACGGTCCTCGCGGGGGAAGGCCTGGACGACCTTGCCCTGCTTGCCCTTGTCCTTACCGGTGATGACCTGGACCAGGTCGCCCTTCTTGATCTTCATCGGTTACAGCACCTCCGGCGCGAGCGAGATGATCTTCATGAACTTCTTCTCGCGCAGCTCCCGGCCCACGGGGCCGAAGATGCGGGTGCCGCGGGGGTCGCCATCGTTCTTGAGGATGACGGCCGCGTTCTCGTCGAAGCGGATGTACGAGCCGTCCGGACGGCGGCGCTCCTTGACGGTGCGAACGATGACCGCCTTGATGACGTCACCCTTCTTCACGTTGCCACCGGGGATCGCGTCCTTCACGGTGGCGACGATGACGTCACCGATGCCCGCGTAGCGGCGACCGGAACCACCGAGAACACGGATGCAAAGGATCTCCTTCGCACCAGTGTTGTCGGCGACACGCAGTCGCGACTCCTGCTGGATCACGTCTATCTCCTGTTTGTCTGCCGGTTCCCGGCAGGGGCTTTCCTCTGATGAGGCGAGCCCCTGCCGAGCCTGGCGGAACTGTTCCTAGGGGGTCCCCCCAGGAGGGATTACTTGGCCTTCTCGAGGATCTCGACGATGCGCCAGCGCTTGGTGGCGGACAGCGGCCGGGTCTCCATCAGGAGGACACGGTCGCCGACGCCGGCAGCGTTCTGCTCGTCGTGCGCCTTGAGCTTGTTGGTACGGCGGATGACCTTGCCGTACAGCGCGTGCTTGACACGGTCCTCGACAGCGACGACGACGGTCTTGTCCATCTTGTCGCTGACGACGAGACCCTCACGGGTCTTGCGGAAACCGCGCTCGTTCGTCTCAGTCACATTCTTCTCGCTCATCAGGCGCTCTCCACCGTCTCGATGCCCAGCTCGCGCTCACGCATCAGGGTGTAGATCCGGGCGATGTCCTTACGGACGGACTTGAGCCGACCGTGGTTCTCGAGCTGTCCGGTCGCCGCCTGGAAGCGGAGGTTGAACAGCTCCTCCTTGGCCTCACGAAGCTTGCCGACGAGGTCCTCGTCATTCAGCTCGCGCAGCTCGGTCGCCTTGATACCGGCCGCCATCACGACTCACCTGCCTCGCGCCGCACAATGCGGCACTTCATCGGAAGCTTGTGGGCGGCGCGGGTCAGCGCCTCCTTGGCAACCTTTTCGTTCGGGAAGGACAGCTCGAACATCACCCGACCGGGCTTGACGTTCGCGACCCACCACTCCGGAGAACCCTTACCGGAACCCATGCGGGTTTCGGCCGGCTTCTTCGTGAGCGGGCGGTCCGGGTAAATGTTGATCCAGACCTTGCCGCCACGCTTGATGTGACGGGTCATCGCGATACGAGCGGACTCGATCTGACGGTTCGTCACGTAAGCCGGGGTGACGGCCTGAATGCCGTACTCACCGAAGGCCAGCTCGGTGCCACCCTTGGCCATACCACTGCGCTTCGGGTGGTGCTGCTTGCGGTGCTTGACCCTGCGAGGGATCAGCATGTCGGTCAGGCCTCCGTTCCGGGGGTCTCCGCCGGAGCAGCGGCAGCGGCCTCGGCCTTGGGGGCCTCGGCAGCGGCGGTCTGCTGCTGCGGCTTGCGGCCACCACGGCCGCCACGCTCGCCACCGCGACGCGGGCGGTCGTTGCCGCCACCGCGGGCCGGGCGGTTACCCGCACGGGCGGCAGCGTTCTCGGCACGCACCTCGGCGATGTTCTTGACGTCGCCCTTGTAGATCCAGACCTTCACACCGATACGGCCGAAGGTGGTCTTGGCCTCGAAGAAGCCGTAGTCGACGTTCGCGCGGAGCGTGTGCAGGGGCACACGGCCCTCGCGGTAGAACTCCGAGCGGGACATCTCGGCGCCGCCGAGACGGCCACCGCACTGGATCTTGATGCCCTTGGCGCCGGCCTTCATCGTCGACTGCATGCTCTTACGCATGGCGCGACGGAAGGAGACGCGGGAGGAGAGCTGCTCGGCGACGGCCTGGGCCACGAGCTGAGCATCGGTCTCGGGGTTCTTGACCTCGAGGATGTTCAGCTGGACCTGCTTGCCGGTCAGCTTCTCCAGTTCGCCGCGGATGCGGTCGGCCTCGGCGCCGCGGCGGCCGATGACGATGCCCGGACGAGCGGTGTGGATGTCAACGCGGACGCGCTCACGGGTGCGCTCGATCTCCACCTTGGAGATACCGGCGCGCTCCATGCCCTTCGTCATCATGCGACGAATGGCGACGTCTTCCTTGACGTAGTCCTTGTACAGCTTGTCGGCGTACCAGCGCGACTTGAAGTCGGTGGTGATGCCGAGCCGGAACCCGTGCGGGTTAACCTTCTGGCCCATTACCGGGTTCCTTCCTTGCTGCTGACGACCACGGTGATGTGGCTGGTCCGCTTGCGGATCCGGTAGGCACGGCCCTGGGCACGCGGACGGAACCGCTTCAGGGTCGGGCCCTCGTCGACGAATGCCTCGGAGATGACGAGGCTGCCGGCGTCGGTGTGGTCGTAGTTGTGTGCAGCGTTGGCAATGGCGCTGTCCAGCACCTTGCCAACCGGCACGCTCGCGGCCTGCGGGGCGAAACGCAGGACCGCCTGAGCCTCCGTGGCATCCATGCCACGGATAAGGTCCACCACGCGGCGGGCCTTCATGGGCGTGACGCGGATGTACCGCGCCTGGGCCCTGGCTTCCATGGTTGTCCCTTCGGTGTCAGTCATAGTCTTCGCACTCCGCCGATCAACGACGCCGCGACTTGCGGTCGTCCTTCTCGTGGCCGCGGAAGGTGCGGGTCGGCGCAAACTCGCCGAGCTTGTGGCCGACCATCGACTCGGTGACGAACACCGGGACGTGCTTGCGGCCGTCATGCACCGCGATCGTGTGGCCGAGCATGGCCGGGACGATCATGGAGCGGCGGGACCAGGTCTTGATGACGTTCTTGGTGCCGGCATCGTTCTGAACATCCACCTTCTTGGAAAGGTGGTCGTCGACGAAGGGCCCCTTCTTGAGACTGCGCGGCATCTAAACCCGCTCCTAGCGCTTCTTGTTCGTCTTGCGGCGGCGGACGATGTACTTGTTGCTCGCCTTCTTCGGCGAACGAGTACGACCCTCCTTCTGACCCCACGGCGAGACCGGGTGGCGACCACCGGAGGTCTTGCCCTCACCACCACCGTGCGGGTGGTCGACGGGGTTCATCACAACACCACGCACGGTCGGGCGGACGCCCTTCCAGCGCATGCGGCCGGCCTTACCCCAGTTGATGTTCGACTGCTCGGCGTTGCCGACCTCGCCGACAGTGGCGCGGCAGCGCACGTCGACCAGGCGGATCTCACCGGACGGCATACGAAGGTGGGCCATGCGGCCCTCCTTCGCCAGCAGCTGCACGGAGGCGCCGGCCGAGCGGGCGAACTTCGCACCGCCGCCCGGACGCAGTTCGATCGCGTGGATCGTCGTACCCACGGGG
The DNA here is from genome assembly GCF_043200375.1 of Streptomyces sp. NPDC048434. Classification (NCBI taxonomy): domain Bacteria; kingdom Bacillati; phylum Actinomycetota; class Actinomycetes; order Kitasatosporales; family Streptomycetaceae; genus Streptomyces; species Streptomyces sp. NPDC048434. Next base: position 53,183 of record NZ_JBICXQ010000011.1, read on the forward strand.
ATGTGACGCAGCGGCAGGTTGTTGCCCGGCTTGATGTCGGCGCCAGCGCCGTTCTCAATCCGAGCACCCTGGGCCAGGCCACGGGGCGCGATGATGTAGCGCTTCTCGCCGTCTGCGTAGTGCAGCAGCGCGATGCGCGCGGTGCGGTTCGGGTCGTACTCGATGTGCGCGACCTTGGCCGGCACGCCGTCCTTGTCGTGACGACGGAAGTCGATCACTCGGTAGGCGCGCTTGTGGCCACCGCCCTGGTGGCGAACGGTCACACGACCGGCGTTGTTACGGCCGCCCTTGCTGTGCAGCGGGCGGACCAGCGACTTCTCCGGCGTGGACCGCGTGATCTCGACAAAGTCGGCGACGCTGGAGCCACGACGGCCCGGGGTCGTCGGCTTGTACTTGCGGATACCCATTTCTCAGTCCTCGTCCGATTCCGGACGACTCGGACTCCGTTAGGAGACCGGGCCGCCGAAGATGTCGATACGGTCGCCCTCGGCGAGGGTCACGATGGCGCGCTTGGTGTCGGCGCGCTTGCCGTAACCGGTGCGGGTGCGCTTGCGCTTGCCCTGCCGGTTGATCGTGTTGACCCCGGTGACCTTGACCGAGAAGACCGCCTCGACGGCCTGCTTGATCTGGGTCTTGTTGCTGCCGGGCGCGACGATGAACGTGTACTTGTTCTCGTCCAGCAGCGCGTAGCTCTTCTCCGAGACAACCGGCTTGACGAGCACGTCACGCGGGTCCGAGAAGGTCTTGCTGGTGACGACGGCCTCAGTCATCAGGCGTCGCTCCCTTCGGTCTCAGCGGCCTTGGGGCCAGACACGAAGGACTCGAAGGCGGCCTTGGTGAAGACCACGTCGTCGGAGACGAGCACGTCGTACGTGTTCAGCTGGCCCGGCTCCAGGATGTGAACCTGGGGCAGGTTGCGGGCGGACAGCCACGCGGCCTCGTCGCTGCGCTCGGCGACCAGGAGCACGTTCTTGCGCTCGCTGACCTTGCCGAGAAGAGTCTTGGCGGCCTTGGTGGAGATGTCGCCCTCGACCACGCCGGCAACGACGTGGATGCGGCTGTTGCGGGCCCGGTCGGTGAGGGCACCGCGCAGGGCGGCGACCTTCATCTTCTTCGGGGTCCGCTGGCTGTAGTCACGCGGCACGGGGCCGTGGACGACGCCACCGCCGGCGAACTGCGGCGCGCGGGTCGAACCCTGACGCGCACGGCCGGTGCCCTTCTGGCGGTACGGCTTCTTGCCACCGCCGCGGACCTCGCCGCGAGTCTTGGTCTTGTGCGTGCCCTGACGGGCAGCGGCCAGCTGTGCGACAACGACCTGGTGGATCAGCGGAACGCTGACCTTCGCGTCGAAGATCTCCGTGGGGAGCTCGACGGTACCGGCCTTGTCGCCTGCCGGCGAAAGGATGTCAATGGTGCTCATCGGTTACCTCAGGCCCCCTTGGCCGCGGTACGGACCAGGACGAGGCCGCCGTTCGGACCAGGAACTGCGCCCTTGATGAGCAGCAGACCCTTCTCCGCGTCAACGGCATGGACGGTCAGGTTCTGGGTGGTGACCCGCTCATTGCCCATACGGCCGGCCATCCGCATGCCCTTGAACACACGGCCCGGGGTGGCGCAGCCACCGATGGAGCCAGGCTTACGGTGCACACGGTGGGCACCGTGGGAGGCCTTGCCGCCATGGAAGCCGTGACGCTTCATGACACCGGCGAAGCCCTTGCCCTTGCTCTTGCCGGTCACATCCACCTTGACGCCGGACTCGAAGGTCTCAGCGGTCACTTCCTGGCCGAGGGTGTACTCACCGGCATCGGTGGTACGAACCTCGACGAGGTGGCGACGGGGGGTGACGTCGGCCTTCGCGAAGTGGCCCTTGAGGGGCTTGTTCACCTTGCGCGGGTCGATCTCGCCGAAGGCGATCTGGACGGAGTCGTAACCGTCCTGGTCATTGGTACGCACCTGGGTAACGACGCAGGGGCCGGCCTTCACCACGGTCACCGGGACGACACGGTTGTTCTCGTCCCAGACCTGGGTCATGCCGAGCTTCTCGCCCAGGATGCCCTTGATCTGCTTAGCCATCTCTTCCGCGCCTCTCAGAGCTTGATCTCGATGTCAACGCCGGCCGGAAGGTCCAGGCGCATCAGCGAGTCAACGGTCTTGGGCGTCGGGTCGAGGATGTCGATCAGGCGCTTGTGCGTGCGCATCTCGAAGTGCTCGCGCGCGTCCTTGTACTTGTGCGGCGACTTGATGACGCAGTACACGTTCTTTTCAGTGGGCAGCGGCACCGGGCCCGCGACCGACGCACCAGTACGGGTCACCGTCTCGACGATCTTCTTCGCCGAAGAGTCGATGACCTCGTGGTCGTAGGCCTTGAGCCGGATGCGGATCTTCTGTCCCGCCATGGCTACTTCGTAGTCCTGTCTCTCGTAACGCTCTGGGACCCGGTGTGCTGTGCTCCCTGGGAAGCACCGTTCTTCTCCGACCCACGCGGTCGGGCGTGTCGCACCCCTTCCCGTAAATCTCCGTAAAGGAGATCCTTCAGAAGGAGTAGGCAGGGGAAGAACACCCACCGGACGCCTGGTCGAGGCACCCCGCTGACGCTTCCCGAAAGATTCCCGTATTTCCGGCCCTGAGAAGGGACGACGAATACCTGGGACTCGCTTCCGGTCCTCCCGGCGAGAGGCGCGCAGCATTGGCACTCAACCGAGCAACCTGGACAGTGTGCCATACCCCGGACGCCTAAGGCCAATCGGGACCCAACTGTCAAGGAGCCCCGCCCACCTGATGGTGGACAGGGCTCCTTGCCGTGCTTTTTCGGGACAGCGCCCCGCACCCCCGGCCCGAAGGCCGGGAGCTACCGGATCACCCGGATCAGCGAAATTACTTCGTGATCTTGGTGACCTGGCCGGCGCCGACGGTCCGGCCACCCTCACGGATGGCGAACTTCAGGCCCTCTTCCATCGCGACGGGCTGGATGAGCTCAACGGTCATCTCAGTGTTGTCGCCCGGCATGACCATCTCGGTGCCCTCGGGGAGGGTCACGACGCCGGTCACGTCGGTGGTGCGGAAGTAGAACTGCGGGCGGTAGTTGTTGAAGAACGGGGTGTGGCGGCCACCCTCGTCCTTCGACAGGATGTACGCCTGGGCCTCGAACGAGGTGTGCGGCGTGACCGAACCCGGCTTGATGATGACCTGGCCGCGCTCGACGTCCTCGCGCTTGATACCGCGAAGCAGCAGACCGACGTTCTCACCGGCCTGGCCCTCGTCGAGGAGCTTCCGGAACATCTCGATACCGGTGACCGTGGTGGTGGTCTTCTCGGTCTTGATGCCGATGATGTCGACGGTCTCGTTGACCTTGAGGACACCACGCTCGATACGACCGGTGACAACGGTGCCACGGCCGGTGATCGTGAAGACGTCCTCGATCGGCATCAGGAACGGCTTGTCGACGTCGCGCTCGGGCTGCGGGATCGACTCGTCGACGGCGTTCATGAGCTTGAGGACGGAGTCGCCCCACTCCTTGTCGCCCTCGAGCGCCTTGAGCGCCGAGACCTTGACGACCGGAACGTCGTCGCCGGGGAACTCGTACTCGGAGAGGAGCTCACGGACCTCGAGCTCGACGAGCTCCAGGATCTCCTCGTCGTCCACCATGTCGGCCTTGTTCAGGGCGACAACGATGTACGGAACGCCGACCTGGCGGGCCAGGAGCACGTGCTCCTTGGTCTGCGGCATCGGGCCGTCGGTGGCGGCAACCACGAGGATGGCGCCGTCCATCTGCGCCGCACCCGTGATCATGTTCTTGATGTAGTCCGCGTGACCGGGGCAGTCGACGTGGGCGTAGTGACGGTTCTCCGTCTGGTACTCGACGTGCGCGATCGAAATCGTGATACCGCGCTGGCGCTCCTCAGGAGCCTTGTCGATCTGGTCGAAGGCCGAGGCCTCGTTCAGGTCGGGGTACGCGTCGTGCAGCACCTTGGTAATGGCGGCCGTGAGGGTCGTCTTACCGTGGTCAATGTGACCGATGGTGCCGATGTTGACGTGCGGCTTAGTCCGCTCGAACTTCGCCTTCGCCACTGGTTCCTCCTGAAGTGGTTCTGTACGCCTTACTCATCGGCGCCAGGTGATCTTTGCTGGGATGCCGGCTGACGGGGCAATCCTCACGGATTGCGGGGATTGCCCCATCAGACGGTGTCAAGCCTAAAGCGTGTTCCGACTCTCGGGAGACGGAGCTATTCGCCCTTGGCCTTCGCGATGATCTCCTCGGCGACGTTCCGGGGAACCTCGGCGTAGGAGTCGAACTGCATCGAGTAGCTTGCGCGACCCGAGGTCTTGCTGCGGAGGTCGCCGACGTAGCCGAACATCTCCGACAGGGGGACCAGGCCCGTGATGAGCTTGGCGCCGCTGCGCTCCTCCATGGACTGAATCTGTCCACGGCGCGAGTTGATGTCGCCGATCACATCGCCCATGTAGTCCTCGGGCGTGGTGACCTCGACCTTCATCATCGGCTCGAGCAGGGCCGGGGAGGCCTTGCGCGCGGCCTCCTTGAAGGCCATCGAACCGGCGATCTTGAAGGCCATTTCCGAGGAGTCGACCTCGTGGAACGCACCGTCGAGCAGCGTGACCTTGACGCCGGTCAGCGGGTAGCCGGCGAGAACACCGAACTCCATGGCCTCCTGGCAGCCCGCGTCCACGGACGGGATGTACTCCCGCGGGATACGGCCACCGGTGACCTTGTTCTCGAACTCGTAACCGTCGCCCTCGAGGGGCGCGATCGCGATCTGCACCTTCGCGAACTGGCCGGAACCACCAGTCTGCTTCTTGTGCGTGTAGTCGAGACGCTCGACCGGCTTGCGCAGGGTCTCGCGGTACGCGACCTGCGGCTTGCCGACGTTGGCCTCGACCCGGAACTCACGCTTCATACGGTCGACCAGCACGTCGAGGTGCAGCTCGCCCATACCCGCGATGATGGTCTGGCCGGTCTCCTCGTCGGTGTGCACCTGGAACGAGGGGTCCTCTTCGGCGAGTCGCTGGATGGCGACACCCAGCTTCTCCTGGTCGCCCTTGGACTTGGGCTCAATGGCGACCTGGATGACCGGGGCCGGGAACTCCATCGATTCCAGGATGACCGGGTTGCCCGCGTCGCAGAGGGTCTCACCGGTGGTGGTCTGCTTCAGACCCATGACGGCGACGATGTCACCGGCACCCACCGACTCGATCTCCTCACGCTTGTTCGCGTGCATCCGGTAGATCTTGCCGATGCGCTCCTTCTTGCCCTTCACCGAGTTCTGCACCTGCGAGCCGGCCTCAAGGCGGCCCGAGTAGATGCGGATGAAGGTGAGCTTGCCCAGGTGGGGGTCGCTCGCAATCTTGAACGCCAGAGCGGCCAGCGGCTCGCTCTCGGACGGCTGGCGCTTGATGATCTCTTCCGGGTCCTTGACGGAGTGGCCTTCGATGGCCTCGACGTCCAGGGGGGAGGGGAGGTAGCGCACAACCGCGTCGAGCAGGGGCTGCACGCCCTTGTTCTTGAACGCGGTACCGCAGAACACCGGGGTGACGGTGGTGTTCTCGGCCTTGCCCGAAGCGATGGTGATCCGACGGATCGCCGCGTAGAGCTGCTCCACGGTGGGCTCCTGGCCCTCCAGGTACAGCTCCATGCTCTCTTCGTCGTTCTCGGCAACGGCCTCGAGCAGCTTGCCGCGCCACTCGTCGGCAGCCTCGATGTGGGTGTCCGGGATGTCGACGGTGTCGTACATCTCGCCCTTGGCGGCCTCGGCCGACCAGACCAGGGCCTTCATCGTCACGAGGTCGACGACGCCCTTGAAGTCGGCCTCGGTGCCGATCGGGAGCTGCATCACGATCGGGGTCGCGCCGAGGCGGTCCACGATCATGTCGACGCAGCGGTGGAACTCGGCACCCGTGCGGTCGAGCTTGTTGACGAAGCAGATACGCGGAACGCCGTAGCGGTCCGCCTGACGCCAGACGGTCTCGGACTGGGGCTCGACACCGGCAACGCCGTCGAACACCGTCACCGCACCGTCCAGGACGCGCAGCGAGCGCTCCACCTCGACCGTGAAGTCGACGTGGCCCGGGGTGTCGATGATGTTGATGGTGTTGTCGACGTCTTCCAGCGGCCAGTGGCAGGTCGTCGCGGCAGACGTGATCGTGATGCCGCGCTCCTGCTCCTGCTCCATCCAGTCCATCGTGGCAGCGCCGTCGTGGACCTCACCGATCTTGTAAGAAACGCCGGTGTAGAACAGGATCCGCTCGGTGGTGGTCGTCTTGCCCGCGTCGATGTGGGCCATGATCCCAATATTGCGGACCTTGGCCAGGTCAAGCGAAGTGGTGGCCATAGTGGCTCAATCTTCTCTCGGTCTCGATGTGGGTTGCGACTACCAGCGGTAGTGCGCGAAGGCCTTGTTGGACTCGGCCATCTTGTGCGTGTCCTCACGCTTCTTGACCGAAGCGCCGAGGCCGTTGGAGGCGTCGAGCAGTTCGTTCATGAGGCGCTCGGTCATGGTCTTCTCGCGGCGGGCGCGGGAGTAGCCCACGAGCCAGCGGAGCGAGAGGGTGCCGGCACGGCCGGGCTTGACCTCGATCGGGACCTGGTAGGTCGCGCCACCGACACGGCGGGACTTGACCTCGAGGGTCGGCTTGATGTTCTCGAGCGCGCGCTTGAGCGTGATGACCGGGTCGTTACCGGTCTTCTCGCGCAGACCCTCCATGGCGCCGTAAACGATGCGCTCGGCGGTGGAGCGCTTTCCGTTCAGCAGCACCTTGTTGATGAGGGAGGTCACCAGAGGAGAACCGTAGACCGGGTCAATGATGACCGGGCGCTTCGGGGCGGGGCCCTTACGAGGCATTCTTACTTCTCCTTCTTGGCGCCGTAGCGGCTGCGAGCCTGCTTGCGGTTCTTGACGCCCTGCGTGTCGAGGGAGCCGCGGATGATCTTGTACCGAACACCCGGCAGGTCCTTCACACGGCCGCCACGCACGAGCACGATCGAGTGCTCCTGGAGGTTGTGGCCCTCACCCGGAATGTAAGCGGTGACCTCGATCCCGCTGGTCAGACGCACACGCGCGACCTTACGCAGGGCCGAGTTCGGCTTCTTCGGGGTGGTCGTGAAAACACGCGTGCAGACGCCACGGCGCTGGGGCGAACCCTCGAGCGCGGGCGTCTTGTTCTTCTCGACCTTGTCCTGCCGGCCCTTTCGGACCAGCTGCTGGATCGTAGGCACCGTTTCTCCGGTTTCTGTGTGCCAGTCTCGGTAAAGCTAACCTGGAACATTCCCCGACCCACGCGGTCGGGTGTGTCGAATACTGCAGTCCGATCCCTCGCTGGAACGAGTGAGGCGGCAGATTGCGGTGTCAAAACCTGGCTTCCGTGCTGTGGCTCTCCGGCCAGAGGCTATGGAGATTGCGCGCACGGCAGCCCAGGGACACCCCAGGCACAAGGTCAGAGCGTACCTACCGCATGGGCTGCGGTCAAAACAAATGCACACGCGAAGGACACGCCGGACTCGTCACGGCGTTGCGGTCACCGTAGTGCGATCAGCGACGGTACGGAAGAAGGCGCCACGCCCCCGCAACACACCGCGGCCGCGCACCGCCCGCCGTGGCCCCGGCCCGCGGACCGGTCAGAGGTTGACCGCCGCCGTCAGGATGAAGACCAGCAGGAACAGCGCCCAGCCGCCGATCGCCAGCCAGCCCAGCACCAGCCCCGTCATGGCCTGGCCATCCCCGCGCTCCCCGGTGCGGCGGATCTCGGCGCGCGCCTTGTGCCCCAGGATCACCGCCGGAATCGCCGTCAGCCCCCACGTCACCGGCGTCATGATCCCGCAGACCAGCGCGCCCGTCGCCGAGCTGTTGGTGTGCACCGGCACCGGCATCTGCATCGGCATGAACGTCGCCGGCACCATGGGCCGCTGCGGCACGAACTGCGCCTGCGGTACCGGCCCCTGCGGAAGATCCGCTACCAGCATCTGCAATTCGGCATGCGTCTGCGCCTTGTAGGCCCGTGTGATCCGCTGCTCGTACTCCGGCTGCTGCAGCCGCCCCTCGGCGAACCCCGCCTTGAGCACATCGACCGCCCGCTCACGATCGGCGTGCGAGGCACGCATGGCAGGCACCTGATTCGACGGCTGAGCCGGCTGCCCGCCCTGCCACGGCTGGAATGCCACTTCGCGAACCTCCCCCCGCTCGACAGTACTCTCCATCTTCTCATCAGAGACGCAGCAATGGGAGGACAAGTTCCCCCGCGCGGCCCCCGACCCGGTGGGAGGGCCGGACAACGCCGCAGGGCGGCCACCCCGCAAGGGATGGCCGCCCTGTTGCTGTCGTACTGACCGGGCTTACTGGTTGTACGGACCGTAGTCGTAGTCCTCCAGCGGGACCGCCTGGCCGGAGCCGGTGCCGAAGGGCGAGTAGTCGATGTCGTCGTAACCGACGGCCGAGTACATCGCGGCCTTGGCCTCCTCGGTGGGCTCGACCCGGATGTTGCGGTAGCGGGACAGGCCCGTACCGGCCGGGATGAGCTTACCGATGATGACGTTCTCCTTGAGGCCGATCAGGGAGTCCGACTTGGCGTTGATCGCCGCGTCGGTCAGGACCCTGGTCGTCTCCTGGAAGGACGCCGCCGACAGCCAGGACTCGGTGGCCAGCGAAGCCTTGGTGATACCCATCAGCTGCGGACGGCCGGAGGCCGGGTGGCCGCCTTCCGCCACGACGCGACGGTTCTCGCCCTCGAACTTCGTGCGCTCCACCAGCTCGCCCGGCAGCAGCTCCGCGTCGCCGGACTCGATGATCGTCACACGGCGCAGCATCTGCCGGATGATGATCTCGATGTGCTTGTCGTGGATCGCCACGCCCTGGCTGTTGTAGACCTTCTGGACCTCGCCGACCAGGTGGACCTGGACGGCGCGCTGGCCGAGGATCCGCAGCACGTCGTGCGGGTTGACCGCACCCACGGTCAGCGGCTGACCGACGGTGACGTGGTCGCCCTCGCCCACCAGGAGACGGGCACGCTTGGAGACGCCGTAGGCGGTCTCGTCGCTGCCGTCGTCCGGGGTGACGACGAGCTTCTTGGTCTTCTCGGTCTCCTCGATCCGGACGCGGCCGGCCGCCTCCGAGATCGGGGCGACACCCTTGGGCGTACGGGCCTCGAAGAGCTCGACGACACGCGGCAGACCCAGGGTGATGTCGTCACCGGCCACACCACCGGTGTGGAAGGTACGCATCGTCAGCTGGGTGCCGGGCTCACCGATGGACTGGGCGGCGATGATGCCGACCGCCTCACCGATGTCGACCAGCTTGCCGGTGGCCAGCGAACGGCCGTAGCAGAAGGCACAGGTGCCGACCGCGGACTCACAGGTCAGGACCGAGCGGGTCTTGACCTCCTCGACGCCCGCGTTGACCAGCGCGTCGATGAGCACGTCACCGAGGTCGACGTTCGCCGGAGCGACGACCTTGCCGTCGACGACGACGTCCTCGGCCAGCATGCGTGCGTAGACGCTGGACTCGACGTCGTCCGCCTTGCGCAGGACGCCGGCGGCATCCTTCGAGGCGATCCGCAGCTTGAGGCCACGCTCCGTGCCGCAGTCCTCCTCGCGAATGATGACGTCCTGGGAGACGTCGACCAGACGACGGGTGAGGTAACCGGAGTCGGCGGTACGCAGAGCGGTGTCCGCCAGACCCTTACGGGCACCGTGCGTGGAGATGAAGTACTCCAGCACGGACAGACCCTCGCGGAACGACGCCTTGATCGGACGCGGGATGGTCTCGTTCTTCGCGTTCGACACCAGACCACGCATACCGGCGATCTGCCGCATCTGCATCATGTTTCCTCGGGCACCCGAGTCAACCATCATGAAGATGGGGTTCGTCTTGGGGAAGTTCTCATTCATCGCCTCGGAGACCTCATTGGTCGCCTTGGTCCAGATGTTGATCAGTTCCTGCGTGCGCTCGTCCTTGGTGATCAGACCGCGCTCGTACTGCTTCTGGACCTTCTCGTCCTGGGCCTCGTAGCCCGCGACGATGGCCTTCTTGGCCTCCGGCACGACGATGTCCGAGACGGCGACGGTGACGCCGGAACGGGTCGCCCAGTGGAAGCCGGCCGCCTTCAGGTTGTCGAGCGTCGCCGCCACGATGACCTTCGGGTAGCGCTCTGCCAGGTCGTTGACGATCGCGGAGAGCTGCTTCTTGCCCACCGAGTAGTCGACGAACGGGTAGTCCTCGGGCAGCAGCTCGTTGAAGAGCGCACGGCCCAGGGTCGTCCGCAGCCGGAAGCTGTCGCCCTGCTGCCACTCGGGCTCGCCCTCTTCCGGAACCGGCGGGGTCCAGCCACGGGGCGGGACGGTGCCGATCGGGAAGCGGATGTCGACCTTCGCCTGGAGCGAGAGCTCCTTGGCGTCGAACGCCATGATCGCCTCGGCGGCGGAGCCGAACGCGCGGCCCTCACCGATGACCTTGCGCTCCTCTTCATCCGTGGTGAGGAAGAAGAGACCGAGCACCATGTCCTGGGTCGGCATGGTGACCGGACGGCCGTCGGCCGGCTTGAGGATGTTGTTCGAGGACAGCATCAGGATGCGGGCCTCGGCCTGGGCCTCCGCGGACAGCGGGAGGTGGACGGCCATCTGGTCACCGTCGAAGTCCGCGTTGAACGCGGTGCAGACGAGCGGGTGAATCTGAATGGCCTTGCCCTCGACCAGCTGCGGCTCGAAGGCCTGGATGCCCAGACGGTGCAGGGTCGGTGCACGGTTCAGCAGCACCGGGTGCTCGGCGATGACCTCTTCGAGCACGTCGTAGACGACCGTGCGGCCGCGCTCGACCATGCGCTTCGCGCTCTTGATGTTCTGCGCGTGGTTGAGGTCCACCAGGCGCTTCATCACGAACGGCTTGAAGAGCTCCAGCGCCATGGCCTTGGGCAGACCGCACTGGTGCAGCTTGAGCTGCGGGCCGACGACGATGACGGAACGCGCCGAGTAGTCGACTCGCTTACCGAGCAGGTTCTGACGGAACCGGCCCTGCTTGCCCTTCAGCATGTCGCTGAGGGACTTCAGCGGACGGTTACCGGGACCGGTCACCGGGCGACCGCGGCGGCCGTTGTCGAACAGCGCGTCGACGGCCTCCTGCAGCATCCGCTTCTCGTTGTTCACGATGATCTCGGGGGCACCGAGGTCAAGGAGACGCTTGAGGCGGTTGTTGCGGTTGATCACACGGCGGTACAGGTCGTTCAGGTCGGAGGTCGCGAAGCGGCCACCGTCCAGCTGCACCATCGGACGCAGGTCCGGCGGGATCACCGGGATGCAGTCCAGCACCATGCCCTTGGGGCTGTTGCGGGTCTGCAGGAAGGCGGAGACGACCTTGAGGCGCTTGAGCGCACGGGTCTTCTTCTGGCCCTTGCCGGTACGGATGATCTCGCGGAGGCGCTCGGCCTCCTCGTCGAGGTCGAAGGTCTCCAGGCGCTTCTGCAGGGCAGCGGCACCCATGGAGCCGTCGAAGTACGTGCCGAAGCGGTCACGCAGCTCGCGGTAGAGCAGCTCGTCGCCCTCGAGGTCCTGGACCTTGAGGTTCTTGAAGCGGTTCCACACCTCGTCGAGACGGTCGATCTCGCGCTGCGCACGGTCGCGCAGCTGCTTCATCTCACGCTCGGCACCCTCGCGCACCTTGCGGCGCACATCGGCCTTGGCACCCTCGGCCTCGAGCTCGGCCAGGTCGGTCTCGAGCTTCTTGGCGCGGGCCTCCAGGTCGGAGTCGCGGCGCTGCTCGATCTGCTGACGCTCGACGGAGACATGCGCCTCCAGCGAGGGCAGGTCGCGCGTACGGCGCTCCTCGTCCACCCACGTGATCATGTAGGCGGCGAAGTAGATGACCTTCTCGAGGTCCTTGGGCGCGAGGTCCAGCAGGTAGCCCAGCCGGCTCGGCACGCCCTTGAAGTACCAGATGTGGGTAACGGGAGCGGCCAGCTCGATGTGGCCCATCCGCTCACGACGCACCTTGGCGCGAGTGACCTCGACGCCGCAACGCTCGCAGATGATGCCCTTGAAGCGGACGCGCTTGTACTTACCGCAGTAGCACTCCCAGTCCCGGGTCGGACCGAAGATCTTCTCGCAGAAGAGTCCGTCCTTTTCGGGCTTGAGGGTGCGGTAGTTGATGGTCTCGGGCTTCTTGACCTCGCCGTGGCTCCACTGACGGATGTCGTCAGCGGTGGCCAGACCGATCCGGAGCTCATCGAAGAAGTTGACGTCGAGCACTATGCGTCAATCCCTCTCAGGGTTGTAAGTCTGTGGTCTGAAACGGGGGTCTTGGGGCCGACGGAACCCAGCGGGCTGGGCTCCGTCAGACTCCCGTCAGACCTCTTCGACGCTGCTCGGCTCGCGCCGGGACAGGTCGATGCCGAGCTCTTCCGCTGCGCGGAAGACGTCCTCGTCGGTGTCGCGCATCTCGATGGACATGCCGTCCGAGGACAGCACCTCCACGTTGAGGCACAGGGACTGCATTTCCTTGATGAGCACCTTGAAGGACTCGGGAATGCCGGGCTCGGGGATGTTCTCGCCCTTGACGATGGCCTCGTAGACCTTCACGCGGCCGGTGACGTCGTCGGACTTGATCGTCAGCAGCTCCTGGAGGGCGTATGCGGCGCCGTAAGCCTCCAGCGCCCACACCTCCATCTCGCCGAACCGCTGGCCACCGAACTGAGCCTTACCACCCAGCGGCTGCTGGGTGATCATGGAGTACGGACCGGTCGAACGCGCGTGGAGCTTGTCGTCGACCAGGTGGTGGAGCTTGAGGATGTACATGTACCCGATCGAGATCGGGTCCGGGAACGGCTCACCGGAGCGGCCGTCGAACATCCGCGCCTTGCCGGAACCCTTGACCATCCGCTCGCCGTCACGGTTCGGGATCGTCGACTCGAAGAGGCCGGAGATCTCGTCCTCGCGCGCACCGTCGAACACCGGGGTGGCGACGTTGGAGCCGGGGGCGACCTCGTCGGCGGAGATCGAGTGGAGACGCTTCTTCCACTCCTCCTCGGCACCCTCGACCTTCCAGCCCTGGCTGGCGAGCCAGCCGAGGTGGATCTCCAGGACCTGTCCCGGGTTCATTCGGGACGGGACACCCAGCGGGTTGAGGATGATGTCGACCGGGGTGCCGTCCTCCAGGAACGGCATGTCCTCGACCGGCAGGATCTTCGAGATGACGCCCTTGTTGCCGTGACGGCCAGCGAGCTTGTCACCGTCGGTGATCTTACGCTTCTGCGCGACATAGACGCGGACCAGCTGGTTCACGCCCGGGGGCAGCTCGTCGCCCTCTTCGCGGTCGAAGACGCGGACGCCGATGACCTTGCCGATCTCACCGTGCGGCACCTTCAGCGAGGTGTCGCGCACCTCGCGCGCCTTCTCACCGAAGATCGCGCGGAGCAGGCGCTCCTCGGGGGTCAGCTCGGTCTCACCCTTGGGCGTGACCTTGCCGACGAGGATGTCGCCGGCGACGACCTCGGCACCGATACGGATGATGCCGCGCTCGTCGAGGTCGGAGAGGACCTCCTCGGAGACGTTCGGGATGTCCCGGGTGATCTCCTCGGGGCCGAGCTTGGTGTCACGGGCGTCGACCTCGTGCTCCTCGATGTGGATCGAGGAGAGGACGTCGTCCTGCACGAGGCGCTGCGACAGGATGATCGCGTCCTCGTAGTTGTGACCCTCCCACGGCATGAACGCCACGAGCAGGTTCTTGCCGAGCGCCATCTCGCCTTCGTCCGTGGACGGACCGTCGGCGAGGACCTGGCCCTCGATGACGCGCGCGCCCTCGTCGACGACGACCTTCTGGTTGAAGGAGGTGCCCTGGTTGGAGCGGGTGAACTTGGCGACGCGGTACGTGGTGTACGTGCCGTCGTCGTTGGCGACGGTGATGTAGTCCGCGGAGACTTCCTGGACCACACCGTCCTTCTCCGCCTTGATGACGTCACCGGCGTCGACCGCACAGCGGTACTCCATGCCGGTGCCGACCAGCGGCGCCTCCGCCTTGATCAGCGGAACGGCCTGGCGCATCATGTTCGATCCCATGAGCGCACGGTTGGCGTCGTCGTGCTCGAGGAACGGGATCATGGCGGTCGCGGCCGACACCATCTGGCGCGGCGAGACGTCCATGAAGTCGACCTCGTCGGCCGGGACCAGGTCGACCTCGCCACCACGGCGGCGGACCAGGACACGCTGCTCGGAGAACCGCATGTCCTCGGAGAGCTTCGCGTTGGCCTGGGCGATCAGGAAGCGGTCCTCCTCATCAGCGGTGAGGTAGTCCACCTCCTCGGTGACCTGGCCGTCGACGACCTTGCGGTAGGGCGTCTCGATGAAGCCGAAGACATTGACCCGGCCGTAGGAGGCCAGCGAGCCGATCAGACCGATGTTGGGACCTTCAGGGGTCTCGATCGGGCACATACGGCCGTAGTGCGAGGGGTGCACGTCACGGACGTCCAGGCCGGCCCGCTCACGGGAGAGACCACCCGGGCCGAGCGCCGACAGGCGACGCTTGTGGGTCAGACCCGACAGCGGGTTGGTCTGGTCCATGAACTGGGACAGCTGGCTGGTGCCGAAGAACTCCTTGATGGAGGCGACGACCGGCCGGATGTTGATCAGGGTCTGCGGCGTGATCGCCTCGACGTCCTGGGTGGTCATGCGCTCACGCACGACGCGCTCCATACGAGCCAGACCCGTGCGGACCTGGTTCTGGATGAGCTCGCCGACGTTGCGCAGACGACGGTTGCCGAAGTGGTCGATGTCGTCGGTCTCGACGACGATCGAACGACCGGACTCGCCCATCGTCTCGGTCTCGCCCGCGTGCAGCTTGACCAGGTACTTGATCGTCGCGATGACGTCATCGGTGGTCAGCACGCCGGCGTCGAGCGGCTCGTCGCCGCCGAGCTTCTTGTTGACCTTGTAGCGGCCGACCTTGGCGAGGTCGTAGCGCTTGGGGTTGAAGTACAGGTTCTCGAGCAGCGTCTGCGCGGCCTCACGGGTCGGCGGCTCGCCCGGACGCAGCTTGCGGTAGATGTCGAGCAGCGCGTCGTCCTGGCCCTGGGTGTGGTCCTTCTCCAGGGTGGCGCGCATGGACTCGTACTCGCCGAACTCCTCGAGGATCTGCTCGGTCGTCCAACCGAGAGCCTTGAGCAGAACGGTCACGGACTGCTTGCGCTTGCGGTCGATGCGCACACCGACCATGTCGCGCTTGTCGATCTCCATCTCCAGCCAGGCACCCCGGGACGGGATGATCTTGGCCGAGAAGATGTCCTTGTCGGACGTCTTGTCGATGGAGCTGTCGAAGTACACGCCCGGCGAGCGGACCAGCTGCGAGACGACGACACGCTCGGTGCCGTTGATGCAGAAGGTGCCCTTGTTCGTCATGAGCGGGAAGTCGCCCATGAAGACCGTCTGGGACTTGATCTCGCCGGTCTCGTTGTTCGTGAACTCCGCGGTGACGAAGAGCGGAGCCGCGTACGTGAAGTCGCGCTCCTTGCACTCGTCGATGGAGTTCTTCGGGGGCTCGAAGCGGTGGTCGCGGAACGTCAGCGACATCGACCCGGAGAAGTCTTCGATCGGGGAGATCTCTTCGAAGATCTCTTCAAGACCGGACTTGGTGGGGACTTCCTGCCCACTCTCCAGCGCAGCCTCGACGCGACCCTTCCATGCGGCATTGCCGAGCAGCCAGTCGAAGCTTTCGGTCTGCAGCGCAAGGAGGTTCGGAACCCCGAGGGGCTCCTTGATCTTCGCAAAAGAGATGCGCAGCGGGGCGGTGCTGTCGCCGTTGTTCGTATTGGCAGTCGAGGCGTTGCGCGAGGCGGCCAAGAGGGGGTCCTTCCGAGGGCTCGGACTCACTACGCGCGTACCGGTCCCGAATCGAGCAGACTGAGGGAAAGCCCAGATCAGGGCGGTTCATTCAGCTTTGCTCGGGCTCGGGTATGCCCCTGGTGACGGGCAGGGAGCAGCTAACAGGCAGCGCAAAGGGTCAGTGTAGCCACTTGGCACACTGATGTCCAGAGCGAGTTTCCGGAGACCGGTTCA
Source organism: Streptomyces sp. NPDC048434 (assembly GCF_043200375.1). Lineage (NCBI taxonomy): Bacteria > Bacillati > Actinomycetota > Actinomycetes > Kitasatosporales > Streptomycetaceae > Streptomyces > Streptomyces sp. NPDC048434. Next base: position 69,222 of record NZ_JBICXQ010000011.1, read on the forward strand.
GCAGCGTGATACCGATCTTCTCCCTCCGGGAGGTCATGTCCTCCGCGCCGGAGGAGCTCCTCGTTGTTCTTCTCTACGCCCATTGCCCTGCGCCTGCCGAAAGCCCTGCGCCAGTGGCGCACACCGATGCTTCCCTCTTCGCCGACGATCCATGCCTCGAACCCTGGATCGCTTCTGCGTCGCGTCCCGAGAATTGCGCGCCGCGTCCGGTTCGTCAAGGCCCCCCACCTCTGGGAGATCGTCACATGGGGGCACGTCCGGGCAACGATGATCACCATACTCGCACGCAGGCGCGAGACAATGCAGCCGTGACGAGCACGCCGAAGGGCGACCACCCGCATGGGTGATCGCCCTTGGCTGGTGTCCGAAGCGCCTCAGGCGCCGTGGACGTGAGTCAGAGACTCAGTGGGGTCACTTGACCTCGACGGAGGCGCCGGCGCCCTTGAGGGACTCGGCAGCCTTCTCCGCGGCGTCCTTGGCGACCTTCTCGAGGACCGGCTTCGGGGTGCCGTCGACGAGGTCCTTGGCCTCCTTCAGGCCCAGGGAGGTCAGCTCACGCACGACCTTGATGACCTGGATCTTCTTGTCGCCCGCACCGGTGAGGATGACGTCGAACTCGTCCTGCTCCTCGACCTCGGCGGCGGCCGGGGCGCCCGGGGCGCCGGCGGCGGCAACGGCGACGGGGGCGGCAGCCTCGACGTCGAACTTGTCCTCGAACGCCTTCACGAACTCGGAGAGCTCGATGAGGGTCATGCCCTCGAACTGCGCGAGCAGGTCTTCCTGGCTGAGCTTCGCCATGGTGGCGGTCCTTCCACTAATTCGGCTGGTGCCGGATGTACATGTCTGGCGGGCGTACTACGGGCCCGCTGGGCGTCCGAGTGATTACTCGGCAGCCTCGGCGGGAGCCGGCGTACCGGCACCGCCCTGCTCGACCTTGCTGCGAAGCGCGTCCGCGGTGCGGGCGAACTTCGTGAGGGGGGCCTGGAAGGTCGCCGCGGCCTTGACCATGGACGCCTTCATGCCACCCGCCAGCTTGGCGAGCAGAACCTCACGGGACTCGAGGTCCGCAAGCTTCTTGATCTCGTCGGCGGACAGCGCCTTGCCGTCAAGGACACCGCCCTTGATGACGAGAGCGGGGTTTTCCTTGGCGAAGTCACGAAGACCCTTCGCCGCCGTGACCGGGTCACCGGTCACGAAGGCAACAGCGGTCGAGCCCTTGAGGTGCTCGTCCAGCTGAATCCCGGCCTCCTTGGCCGCGATCTTGGTCAGCGTGTTCTTCACCACACGGTACTGAGCGTTCTCGCCGAGAGAACGACGCAGCTCCTTGAGCTGCGCCACAGTCAGTCCGGTGTAAGAAGTCACAACAGCTGCGTGGGAGTCACGGAGCTTCTCAGTGATCTCCGCAACGGCTGCGTTCTTGTCAGACGTCGCCATGAGCCTCGGCCTCCTTCCGGGTGATGAGGACCGCGCAGAAGGGGCTGGGCAAAACAAACGCCCCGGCGCAGGCGCACGGGGCGTACTCGACCGAGCGGAATCCGTCCGGGAGTTCATCCATACACACCTGCGCAGGCCGTCCGCAGCTAGCGGATCCTTCGGCCACCACACGTCCGGGACCGGACGCGCAGAGACAACCAGCGGTCTTTGGCTTCTGGGAAAAGATACGGGAGCAGGATGCAGTCAGGCAAATCGGCGTGGGCGGGGACATCGGAAAGCCCCCGCCCACGCCGTCATCCGTGCGCGGTACCGGTCAGGCGCCGGGCGCGGTCGCCGTCTGGCTCGCCGGCGGCGGGGCCACGTCGACCTTGGTGCCGTAGTCCGTGTAGAGCGCGGTGGAGTCGCTGGGCTGCTTGCCGCCGAGCTTCTCCCTCTTCTTGACCAGCAGGTTGTTCGAGTCGATCCAGACGTCGAGCTGCTCGCTCTTCGCGCCGCCCTTCTCGAACTGCTTGCGGATCATGTCGCGGAGGTCCTTGCCGAGCTTGCCGCTCAGCTGGTCCAGCGTGATGGTGCCGGTGTAGTGCGTCGCCTGGACGCCGTTGACGTTCTCCTTGCCGACGGCCTTGGCCGAGCCGGAGGCGGCCAGCAGCTCGATCGGCTGGCTCGGGTTGGCGTTCTGCAGCGCTTCCTGGAACAGGGTGCCCGAGCCGCCCAGCTTCTTCGAGAGGAGGGAGTACGAGTACTTCGTCCAGGGCTTGCCGCCGCCACCCGGCATGGCGGCGCCCATGTTCATGTACACGGCGTCCGCGGTGTAGATGGCCTTGATCGGCTTACCGGGGCTCCCCCCGGCGTCCATGGTGTTCGCCACGTTCATCCGCATGCCCTGCGTCCAGTCCAGCCCGCCCTTGGTGGACTGCTTCACCTGCTTGCCGGCAAGGGTCGTGGTCGTGGAGCCGTCGATCTTCGCGGTCTTCTTGCCCTCGGTCGCCTGCTGGGCAGCCTTCAGTGCGTCCGCCGGGTTCTGCGCCGGGTCCTGCTTCCCGCCCGCATCGCTGCTCCCGCCGCTGCTGCTGCTCCCGCCGCCGGACGCCTTGCCGCCGTCGTTGTTGTTGCAGGCGCTCAGACCGCCCACCAGAATCACGGCACCCGCCACGGCGGCGGCTATACGTGTGCTACGCACTTGAGGCTCCCCCTTAAATCATTTCTACGGACCTCGGGGGCGACTGTAGTGCAGACCACTGACCGCACATGTGTCAGGCCCCGTCTCTCCACAGGGGAGAGACGGGGCCTGACGCATGAATCACGCGCTACGAGGCGTCGATCAGGGAGATCAGACGGCCTCGTCCTCGGCGAGGAGGTTGCGGGTGCGGTTGGCGTCCAGCGGGATGCCGGGGCCCATCGTGGTGGTGATGGTCGCCTTCTTGATGTAGCGGCCCTTGGCGGCGGACGGCTTGAGGCGGTTGATCTCCTCGAGCGCCGCGGCGTAGTTCTCCACCAGCTTGGTCTCGTCGAAGGAGACCTTGCCGATGATGAAGTGGAGGTTCGCGTGCTTGTCCACGCGGAACTCGATCTTGCCGCCCTTGATGTCGGTGACAGCCTTGGCGACATCCGGGGTGACGGTGCCGGTCTTCGGGTTCGGCATCAGACCACGCGGACCGAGCACGCGGCCGAGGCGGCCGACCTTGCCCATGAGGTCCGGGGTGGCGACGACGGCGTCGAAGTCCAGACGGCCCTTGGAGACCTCGTCGATCAGTTCGTCCGAGCCGATGATGTCGGCGCCGGCGGCTTCCGCGGCCGCAGCACGGTCACCGGTCGCGAAGACCAGGACCCGGGCGGTCTTACCGGTGCCGTGCGGGAGGTTCACGGTGCCACGGACCATCTGGTCGGCCTTGCGCGGGTCGACACCCAGACGCATGGCGACCTCGACGGTCGCGTCGAACTTGACGGAGGTGGTGTCCTTGGCGAGACGGACGGCCTCGAGCGGGGCGTACACGCGCTCCCGGTCGATCTTCGCGTCCGCGGTGCGAAGAGTCTTGCTGCGCTTCACTTCTGCTCCTGATGCAGTGGGTGGAGTCGTGGTGCGGACCAGCGCCTGGTCCTGCCACGGGTGGTGCCAGAGGGGCTGAGGATCAGCCCTCGACCGTGATGCCCATGGAACGGGCGGTGCCGGCGATGATCTTCTCGGCGGCGTCCAGGTCGTTGGCGTTCAGGTCGGGCATCTTGGTGGTGGCGATGTCGCGGACCTGGTCGCGGCTGATCTTGGCGACCTTGGTCTTGTGCGGCTCGCCGGAGCCCTTCTCCACGCCCGCGGCCTTCAGGATGAGCTTCGCGGCCGGCGGGGTCTTGGTGATGAAGGTGAAGGAACGGTCCTCGTAGACCGTGATCTCCACCGGCACGACCATGCCACGCTGCGACTCGGTCGCGGCGTTGTAGGCCTTGCAGAACTCCATGATGTTGACGCCGTGCTGACCCAGCGCGGGGCCGACCGGCGGAGCCGGGTTTGCGGCGCCGGCGCTGATCTGGAGCTTGATAAGCCCCGTGACCTTCTTCTTCTTGGGAGGCATGCTCTCTCCGGGTCCTAGTGAGAGGTTTTTCGCCGAGCCATCCGGTCATCCGGATGGAGGCATACCGCACCACGATAACGGGTATCGTCGCGCGGCCAAAAACCGAGCAGGTCAGACCGGCTGTGAGCCCGTCTGACCTGGTCGGTTTGGCTGGTGGTCCGGAAGAACCTAGTTCTTCTGGATCTGGTCGAAGCTGAGCTCGACCGGGGTCTCGCGGCCGAAGATCTCGACGAGGCCCTTGACCTTCTTCGAGTCGGCGTTGATCTCGTTGATCGTCGCCTGCAGCGTCGCGAACGGACCGTCGGTGACGGTGACGGAGTCGCCCACCTCGAAGTCCAGCACCTGGACCTCGACCTTGCGGGACGGCGCCGGCTTGCCCTCGGCCGCGGCGGCCTCCTTGGCGGCCTTCTCCTCGGCCTCCGGGGCGAGCATCTTGACGATCTCGTCCAGCGTCAGCGGGTAGGGGTCGTAGGCGTTGCCGACGAAGCCGGTGACACCGGGGGTGTTGCGGACGACGCCCCAGGACTCGTTCGTCAGATCCATGCGCACGAGCACATAGCCCGGGAGCTTGTTCTGGCGGATGGTCTTGCGCTCGCCGTTCTTGATCTGCGCGACCTCTTCCTGCGGCACCTCGGCCTGGAAGATGAAGTCCTCGACGTTCAGCGAGACGGCGCGCTGCTCAAGGTTGGTCTTCACGCGGTTCTCGTAGCCCGCGTAGGTGTGGATGACGTACCACTCACCGGGGAGACCGCGGAGTTCATCGCGGAGGGCGGTCACCGGGTCGACCGGCTCCGGCTCCTCGTCCTCGGCGACCTCGGCCGTGGCCTCGGCATCCTCTTCGACGTGCACCGCGGCCTTCTCGGCGGGCTCGTCGGCGGCAGCGTCCTCGGCGTCGAGCTCGTCGACCTCGTCGGCGGCCTCGACGATCTCAAGCGCGGTGTCGTCGCCCTCGACCTCGGCCGAGGCAGCCGCGTCAACGTCGGCCGCTGCCGTCTCGGCGGAGTCGGCGGCGTCGTTCAGGTTCGGGTCAGACACGGTGGCTGCTTCTTCCTGGCTTCAAGGGGTTGAACATGCGAAAGGGGCGCCCGCTGAGGCGCCCTCCGCGGGATCAGCCGAAGACGTACCCGACGACTCGGTTGATTCCCAAGTCAATCACGGTTACGAGACCGATGATGATGACAACAAAGACGATCACCACGCTGGTGTACGTCGACAACTGGCTACGCGAGGGCCATACGACCTTGCGGAGTTCCGCCACAACCTGGCGGTAGAAGAGCGCGAGCCGGGCGAAGGGGCCCTTCTTGCCGCGCTTGCCGCCGCGGCGGGGCTTCTTCTGGGATTCCGCGGTCTCGTCCTCGGAACGACCGCGCTCAGGCATGTCGATGGAGCCCAGGGCGTCCGTCACTCGTCCTCACCTGAATCCGGGTCGTGGCCGTGCCGCGCCCGGTTGAGCCGCACGGCGGTGCATTTCATACGTACGCGTGCACGCACTGCGGTGGAGAGTGCGTGTAGCAGGGCCGGAGGGACTTGAACCCCCAACCGCTGGTTTTGGAGACCAGTGCTCTACCAATTGAGCTACGACCCTTTGTGGTTCCCCCAACCTACCGCATGCGGTCGACTGCACTAAGTGCGTGCGCCGCGGCGACCTGTTGGGAGCCAACGGTCAGCGAGTGTACGTGGTTCGGAGCCGGGCGTCGAACAGGATCCTCCCGGGTGGTGCCCGCAAACCCGTGTGCCGGGCTCGTCAGAGGTCTGCAACGATGCATATATGAGCGCTGCAACCCCTTCCGCATCGTCCCCCACCGACCGCCGGGTCTCGGCCCGGGTCGGTTCGATCTCCGAGTCAGCGACCCTCGCCGTGGACGCCAAGGCGAAGGCCCTCAAGGCCGCCGGGCGCCCGGTGATCGGCTTCGGTGCCGGTGAGCCCGACTTCCCCACGCCCGACTACATCGTCGAGGCGGCGATCGAGGCCTGCCGCAACCCGAAGTACCACCGCTACACCCCGGCCGGCGGCCTCCCCGAGCTGAAGACCGCGATCGCCGCGAAGACGCTGCGCGACTCCGGCTACGAGATCGAGGCCGCGAACGTCCTGGTGACGAACGGCGGCAAGCAGGCCATCTACGAGGCGTTCGCGGCGATCCTCGACCCGGGTGACGAGGTCATCGTCCCCGCCCCGTACTGGACCACCTACCCCGAGTCGATCCGGCTCGCGGGCGGTGTGCCGGTCGATGTGATCGCCGACGAGACCACCGGCTACCGCGTGAACGTCGAGCAGTTGGAGGCGGCCCGTACGGACCGCACCAAGGTGCTGCTCTTCGTGTCGCCGTCGAACCCGACCGGTGCGGTCTACACCCGCGAGCAGGTCGAGGCGGTCGGCCGCTGGGCCGCCGAGCACGGCCTGTGGGTGCTGACCGACGAGATCTACGAGCACCTGGTCTACGGCGATGCCGAGTTCTCGTCGCTGCCGGTGGTCGTGCCCGAGCTGCGCGACAAGTGCATCGTCGTCAACGGCGTGGCGAAGACGTACGCGATGACCGGCTGGCGGGTGGGCTGGGCGATCGGCCCCAAGGACGTCATCAAGGCCGCCGCGAACCTCCAGTCGCACGCCACGTCCAACGTGTCCAACGTCTCGCAGGCCGCGGCCATCGCGGCGGTTTCCGGCGATCTGACGGCCGTCGAGGAGATGAAGGTCGCCTTCGACCGGCGCCGTAAGACGATCGTGCGGATGCTCAACGAGATCGACGGCGTGCTGTGCCCGGAGCCGGAGGGCGCGTTCTACGCGTACCCGTCGGTCAAGGAGATCCTGGGCAAGGAGATCCGCGGCAAGCGCCCGCAGAGCAGCGTCGAGCTGGCCGAGCTGATCCTGGAGGAGGCGGAGGTCGCCGTCGTCCCGGGTGAGGCCTTCGGCACCCCCGGCTACCTGCGGCTTTCGTACGCGCTGGGCGATGAGGACCTGGTCGAGGGCGTGTCGCGCATCCAGAAGCTGCTGGCCGAGGCCAAGTGATCAATGCCACCTGCGGAGCTCCGTAGGTGGTCGCGCAGCGGGCGTCCGGAGCCTTCCGGGCGCCCGCTCGCGCGTTCCCCCGGACACCCCTTCGGGAAAGGCCCTACCCGCGTGCCGCCCGGATGCGGCAAGATCTTGGGATGGAGAGTGTTCGTGCCAGCGGCGGAGCCGCTATTCGAGACCTGCGCCGTTTGCCGAAGGCCCATCTGCACCTGCACTTCACCGGGTCGATGCGGTCCGCGACACTGCTGGAACTGGCCGACAAGTACGGCGTCCACCTGCCGGAGGCCCTGCGGGGCGGGGAGCCGCCCAAGCTGCGGGCCACGGACGAGCGCGGCTGGTTCCGCTTCCAGCGGCTGTACGACATCGCTCGGTCGTGTCTGCGGGAGCCCGAGGACATCCGGCGGCTGGTCCGCGAGGCCGCCGAGGAAGACGTCCGCGACGGGTCGCGCTGGCTGGAGATCCAGGTCGACCCGACCTCGTACGCACCGCGGCTGGGCGGGCTGATCCCGGCCCTGGAGATCATCCTGGACGCGGTGCACGGCGCCTCCCGTGACACCGGGCTCGGCATCCGCGTCGTGGTCGCCGCGAACCGCATGAAGCACCCCCTGGACGCCCGCACACTGGCGCGTCTCGCGGTGCGCTACGCCGACCAGGGTGTGATCGGTTTCGGACTGTCCAACGACGAACGCCGCGGTTTCGCCCGGGACTTCGACCGCGCCTTCGCCATCGCCCGGGAGGGCGGTCTGCTGGCGGCGCCGCACGGCGGTGAGCTGTCGGGGCCGGCGAGCGTCCGGGACTGCCTGGACGATCTGCACGCCGGCCGGGTGGGGCACGGCGTACGGGCCGCGGAGGACCCCGTGCTGCTGCGCCGGCTGGCCTCGCGCGGGGTGACCTGCGAGGTGTGCCCGGCGTCGAATGTGGCGCTGGGGGTCTACGAGAAGCCGGAGGACGTGCCGCTGCGGACGCTCTTCGACGCGGGGGTGCCGATGGCGCTGGGCGCGGACGATCCGCTGCTGTTCGGCGCGCGGCTGGCCGCGCAGTACGAGATCGCCCGCACCGCACACGGCTTCACGGACGCCGAACTGGCCGAACTGGCCCGGCAGTCGATCCGCGGCTCACGCGCCCCGCAGGACGAGCAGCAGCGGCTGCTGGCGGAGATCGACGCCTGGCTGGCCGCGTAGCGCCCACGGGGCCCGCTAGAGGCTGACGCCGACCGTGACCGGCTCGTTGACGAGCGTGACGCCGAAGGCCGCATGGACGCCGTCGCGGACCTCGCGGGCCAGTGCGAGCAGGTCCTCGGTGGTGGCCCTGCCGCGGTTGGTGAGCGCGAGGGTGTGCTTGGTGGAGATGCGGGCCGGGCCACTGCCGTAGCCCTTGGTGAAGCCGGCCCGGTCGATGAGCCAGGCCGCGGAGGTCTTCACCAGGCCCTCGCCGGCCGGGAAGGCGGGCGGGGCGACGTCGGGGCCGAGGCGGTCCTGGACGCGCTGGACGAAGGCGGCGTGCTCGGCCTCGGTGAGGATCGGATTGGTGAAGAAGGAGCCGGCCGACCAGGTGTCGTGGTCCTCGGCGTCCAGCACCATGCCCTTGCCGGCGCGCAGCGCCAGAACGGTCTCCCGGGCGACGGCGGCCGGGACCCGGTCTCCGGCATCGACGCCGAGGGCGCGGGCGGTCTCGGCGTACTTCAGGGGCGCGGAGAGGCCTCCCGCGTCCTCCAGGGCGAAGCGCACCCTCAGCACCACGAACCGGTCCGGGTGCTGCTTGAAGCGGCTGTGACGGTACGAGAAGCCGCACTCCTCGTTGGGGATCGTGACGGTCTCGCCGGTGCGGCGGTCGTAGGCGACGACCTCGGTGATCGTCGCGGAGACCTCCTGGCCGTACGCACCCACGTTCTGGATCGGTGTGGCGCCCGCCGAGCCGGGGATGCCGGCCAGGCACTCCACACCGGCCAGTCCGGCCTCGACCGTACGGGCGACCGCCTCGGACCAGTTCTCGCCGGCGGCGAGCGTGAGGTCCGTGCCGTCGAGCGCGAAGCCGCGGGTGGCGAGGCGCAGGGCCGTGCCGTCGAAGCCCTTGTCGCCGATGACGAGATTGCTGCCGCCGCCGATGATCAGCAGCGGGGTCCCGGCTTCGTCGGCCGCGCGGACCGCCGCGATCACCTCGTCGTCGGTGGTGGCCGTGACGAGGCGGGTGGCCGGGCCGCCGAGGCGGAAGGTGGTCAGCGGGGCGAGGGGGGCGTCGTGGAGTTCCTGCACGCGCCCAAGGGTACGGGGGCGATCCGGCTGTCCTCGGCCGCCCGCCCCCGGCGGCAGCGGATCAGGCGAGGCGGACCACGGCGCGGGACATGCCCAGCACCTTCTGGCCCGCACTCATCGCGGTGAGGTCGACGCGGACCGTACGGGCGTCGTCGTCCAGCTTGGCGGCGACCTTGGCGCTGACCTCGATCAGGGCACCGGTCTCGTCGTTGGGCACGACGACGGGCTTGGTGAAGCGCACGCCGTACTCGGCGACCGCACCGGGGTCGCCGGCCCAGTCGGTGACCACACGGATCGCCTCGGCCATGGTGAACATGCCGTGGGCGATGACGTCCGGCAGTCCGACCTCCTTGGCGAACTTCTCGTTCCAGTGGATCGGGTTGAAGTCGCCGGAGGCGCCCGCGTACTGGACGAGCGTGGCGCGGCTCACGGGGAAGGTCTGCGCCGGGAGTTCCGTACCGACCTCGACCTCGTCGTAAGAAATCTTGGCGGTCATCTCAGGCCTCCTTCGCGGCGCGGGCCACCAGCTTGGTGAAGGCGGTCACGACATGTTCGCCCGCCTCGTCGTGCACCTCACCGCGGATGTCGATGATGTCGTTGCCCGCCATGGTCCTGATGGCCTCGATGGTGGAGGTGACGCTCAGCCGGTCCCCGCTGCGCACCGGCCGCGTGTAGGCGAACTTCTGGTCGCCGTGCACCACCCGGCTGTAGTCCAGGCCCAGTTGCGGATCCTCGATGACCTGCCCCGCGGCCTTGAAGGTGATCGCAAAGACAAAGGTCGGCGGCGCGATCACATCGGAGTGCCCGAGTGCCTTGGCGGCATCGGCGTCCGTGTAAGCGGGGTTGGTGTCACCGATCGCCTCGGCGAATTCGCGGATCTTTTCCCGGCCGACCTCGTACGGGTCGGTGGGCGGGTACGTGCGTCCGACAAAAGACTGGTCGAGCGCCATGGGCTCGCAACCTCCCTGTACTGATGGTGATAACGCCGTGAGGCCGCCCCCACAAATGGGGACGGCCTCACGGACGAGCCTGTGTTATCGCGTCTCGCGGTGCGCGGTGTGCGACTTGCAGCGGGGGCAGTGCTTCTTCATCTCAAGACGGTCCGGGTCATTACGCCGGTTCTTCTTGGTGATGTAGTTCCGCTCCTTGCACTCCACGCAGGCCAGCGTGATCTTCGGGCGGACGTCGGTGGCAGCCACGTGAGTGCTCCTTGGACGGACGGGTGGTCGGATTAACGCATAAAAGAGTAGCCGATCGGAGGACCGACCCCACAATCGGCTACTGTCAGTAGCGGTGACCGGACTTGAACCGGTGACACAGCGATTATGAGCCGCTTGCTCTACCGACTGAGCTACACCGCTGTGATGCAAGAGTCCCCCGCCCGAAGACGAGGTACCTCACACATCAGAGCCCCAATACGGAATCGAACCGTAGACCTTCTCCTTACCATGGAGACGCTCTGCCGACTGAGCTATTGGGGCGAGCGATGAAGACATTACACGGCCCGCCGCCAAACGTGAAATCCGTATCCGGGCCGTGCCTCAACGGCCTCGCGCACCACACCGGTACGACTATTTCGCGCCTGCGCGAAGCTCTCCCAGCAGCGCCCTAGGCTCGGAAGAACGCTGCGTGATCTTGCACGCCGGTGGCTTCGAGGAGCGCGATGTCCGACAGCAGTTCGCCGCAGCCCCAGCCAGGAAAGCCCGGCGGCGCCGGCCACTACGCGAGGTCGGACAGCGGCGCGCTGGTGCTGTGCGGTGCCCGGCTCGGCGACGGCCGGACGGTGGACGTACGGCTCGGCGGCGGACGCATCGAAGCCGTCGGAACGGCCGGCAGCCTCGCCCCGCAGGGCGCCCGCGTCGACCTCGCCGGCTACCTCCTGCTCCCCGCCCCCGTCGAACCGCATGCGCACTGCGACACCGCTCTGACGGCGGACTCCGACGGCCCTGCCTCCGGCTCCCCCGAGGACGTCCAGCGCCGGACGACCGAGGCAGCGTTGCTGCAGCTGGGGCACGGCGCCACCGCTTCCCGCAGTCACGTCCGGATCGGCGACGTACAGGGCCTGCGTTCGCTGGAGGCGGTGCTGCAGGCCCGCAGGTCGCTGCGCGGGCTGGCCGATCTGGCGGCGGTCGCGGTGCCGCGGGTGCTGACCGGGGTGGCCGGTGCGGACGGGCTGGCGATGCTGCGGGATGCCGTGAAGATGGGCGCCTCGGTCATCGGCGGCTGTCCGGATCTCGACCCCGACCCGGCCGGGTATGTCGAGACGGTCCTGGAGCTGGCCGGGGAGCACGGCTGTCCGGTGGATCTGCACACCGACGGTGACGATCCGGCGCGGCTGGCACGGTTCGCGGCGATGTCCGGCGGGCTGCGGCCGGGCGTCGCCCTCGGGCCGTGCGCCGGGATGGCGCGGATGCCGCGGAGCGTGGCGGCGCGGGTCGCCGAGCAGCTGGCGGCCGCCGGGGTCGCCGTCATCTGTCTGCCGCAGGGCGACTGCACGGGGCTGGAGCGGTACGGCTCGCGGGTGTCGCGGCCGGCGCCCGTACGGCTGTTGCGGGCGGCCGGGGTGCAGGTGGCGGCGGGCAGCGGGGCGCTGCGGGACGTGGCGAACCCGGTGGGGCGCGGCGACCCTCTGGAGGCCGCCTATCTCCTGGCCTCACTGGGGGAGGCCACGCCGGAGGCGGCGTACGAGACGGTGAGTTCGGCGGCGCGGGCGACGCTGGGCCTGCCGGAGGTACGCGTCGAGGCGGGCTTCCCCGCGGAGCTGCTGGCGGTGCGCGGCGAGCGGATCGCCGGGGTGCTCTCGCTGGCCTACAGCCGGATCGTGATCCACCGCGGGCGGGTGGTCGCCCGTACCAGTGCGGTGCGGGAGTACTGCGACTCGGCGGCGGAGGTGGCGCTGGAGCTGCCGCGGCAGTCGCAGCGCTGAGCCACGGCGGCGAGAAGCAACCGTCACCCGGCCGGTCCCGCGCTCCGCCACGGCGCTTCGGCGTACGGTCGGGATCATGCGCATTGTCATCGCAGGTGGACATGGTCAGATCGCGCTGCGGCTGGAGCGGTTGCTCGCCGGGCGCGGGGACGAGGTCGCGGGCATCATCCGCCGGCCGGAACAGGCCGGCGATCTGCTGGCCGCGGGAGCCGAGCCGGTGGTCTGCGACCTGGAGTCGGCGTCGGTGCAGGACGTCGCCCGGCACATGGAGGGCGCCGACGCGGCCGTCTTCGCGGCGGGTGCGGGACCGGGCAGCGGTATCGAACGCAAGGACTCGGTGGACCGCGGGGCGACGGCACTCTTCGCGGACGCGGCCGAGGCCGCCGGGGTACGGCGTTTCCTCGTCGTCTCTTCCATGGGCGCGGACCGTGAGATCCCCGAGGGCACCGACCCGGTCTTCGCCGCGTACCTGCGGGCGAAGGGCGCCGCGGACGCGGACGTACGGGCCCGCGCCGGCCTGGACTGGACGATCCTGCGGCCCGGCAGGCTGACGGACGACCCCGGCACGGGCCGGGTGACGCTTGCCGACGCGACCGGTCGCGACGCGGTCCCCCGCGACGATGTCGCGGCCACCCTGATGGCGCTGCTCGATGAACCGGCCACCATCGGCCGGACGTTGGAGCTGATCGGCGGGGATGTGCCGGTGGTGGATGCGGTGCGGGCGGTGTCGGCGGCGCAGCGGGGGTAGGGCGTCCGCCGGGAGTGCGAAGGCATCGGGCCCCGGTCCGCCGGTGCGGGCCGGGGCCCGTCGTTCGCTGCTGACCGGCTTCCACCGTGGGCGTCGTCCTCGGCAGTTGCGGCGCCGCTACGGGCCGGTGGAGGCGGTGTGAGGTCGACAACAGGTGACCGGCCGGGCCACTCGGAGCACTCGGAGCACTCGGAGCACTCGGAAAGGAAACGGCCCCCGATCCGCGTTTCCGCAGATCGGGGGCCGTTTCACCACCTGTGGCGGCGCCAGGATTCGAACCTGGGAAGGCTGAGCCGGCAGATTTACAGTCTGCTCCCTTTGGCCGCTCGGGCACACCGCCAGGGTTTGCTGCCGGGAGACCCGCTGTGCGGCGGCGCTCCGTGGCAACGACGTAAACCATACCCGATGGCCGGGGGTGGTTCGCCACTCGATTCGGGAGCGCTGGATCTTGGCCGGGTGACTAGGCTTGGCAGGCGGCCCGGGAAGGGCCGCGCCCCTGACGGATCTACGTACGAGGAGCCAACTCAACATGGCCGACTCCAGTTTCGACATCGTCTCGAAGGTAGAGCGGCAGGAGGTCGACAACGCCCTCAACCAGGCCGCCAAGGAGATCTCGCAGCGCTACGACTTCAAGGGCGTGGGCGCGTCGATCGAGTGGTCGGGCGAGAAGATCGAGATGCGGGCCAACGCCGAGGAGCGGGTGAAGGCCGTGCTCGACATCTTCCAGTCCAAGCTGGTCAAGCGCGGGATCTCGCTGAAGGCGCTGGACACCGGCGAGCCGCAGGCCTCGGGCAAGGAGTACAAGATCTTCGCCTCGATCGAGGAGGGGATCTCGCAGGACAACGCCAAGAAGGTCGCCAAGATCATCCGTGACGAGGGCCCGAAGGGCGTCAAGGCACAGGTGCAGGGCGACGAGCTGCGGGTCAGCTCGAAGAGCCGGGACGACCTGCAGGCGGTGCAGCAGCTGCTCAAGGGCAAGGACCTGGACTTCGCCCTGCAGTTCGTGAACTACCGCTAGCAGCCCGGCTTTCGGGTGCCACGGGATGGGGCGGCGCGCTTCGGCGTGCCGCCCCACCGGTGTGTCGGGGCGGGGATACCGGAGCGGCCCCATGGAGTGCTTGACCTCAAGTTCGATTGAGATAGCAGGGTCGTGACATGACGACTTCTCGTGATGCGCAAGGCCGTTCTGCTGCCGGACCCGGGGCGGGTTCCTCGTCGATGTGTTTCCGCGGGTCCGGCGGGCGGATGCCGGTGCCGTCCTGATCGGCGGGTGGGACGCGGCGCTGCTGGACGGTGTGGGGGACGTCGGGAATTCCGGTTCCGGCCGGTTCCTGCTGTATCGCAGCATGCTGCCCCACGAGGAGCCGAAGGCGCCCGGCTGCGTCGTACGCGTCGCCTTCCGGACGGCGAGCCGGTCGGGTTCCGGCGGTATGTGGCCCCTCGGGGGCTCGTACGGGTCTGAGGACGAGGGGCCGGCGGGCGGGCGGTCAGCGGGCGGCGAAGGGCTCGTCCGTGGGGACGATGTCGCGGCCCAGGGGCATGAGGGAGACCGGGATCATCTTGAAGTTGGCGATGCCGAAGGGGATCCCGATGATCGTCACGCACAGGGCGATGCCCGTGATGATGTGCCCCAGGGCCAGCCACCAGCCCGCGAAGATGATCCAGATGACATTGCCGATCGCCGAGCCGACGCCGGAGTCATCGCGCACGACGGTCGTACGGCCGAAGGGCCACAGGGCGTAGCCCGCGATCCGGAAGGACGCGATACCGAAGGGGATCGTGATGATCAGGATGCAGCAGATGATGCCCGCGACGACGTAACCGATCGCCAGCCACAAGCCGCTGAGGACCAGCCAGAGGACGTTAAGGATGAACTTCATGATCAACAGCCTTCCACGGGCACGGCGGAGAATGTATCTGCCGTGCTAGACGCGCTGAGCCCGGTGAATCGTTGCGTTCATGATGCGACGGGCGCCCGATGACGGCCACCGGTCCCGCAGGCGTCAGGGGCGGTGGCCCGCCATCTGTTCGAGGCGGGCGATCCGCTCGCGCATCGGGGGGTGGGTGGAGAACAGCCGGGACAGGCCGTCGCCCCGGAACGGGTTGGCGATCATCATGTGGCCGGCGGTTTCCAGGCGCGGCTCGGGCGGGAGCGGAAGCTGACGGGTTCCGGCCTCCAGCTTGCGCAGGGCGCCGGCCAGGGCCAGCGGGTCGCCGGTGAGCTGGGCGCCCGCGGCATCCGCCTCGTACTCGCGGGAGCGGCTGACGGCGAGCTGGATGACCGAGGCCGCGACCGGCCCGAGGATCATGATCAGCAGCATGCCGAGGAGGCCGGGGCCCTCGTCGTCGTCGGAACGGCCCAGGGGGATCAGCCAGGCGAAGTTGACGAGGAACATCACGACGGAGGCCAGCGCGCCCGCGACGGAGGAGATCAGGATGTCGCGGTTGTAGACATGGCTGAGCTCATGGCCGATCACGCCGCGCAGCTCGCGTTCGTCGAGCAGCTGGAGGATGCCGTCGGTGCAGCAGACCGCGGCGTTGCGGGGGTTGCGGCCGGTGGCGAAGGCGTTGGGCGCCTGGGTCGGGGAGAGGTACAGGCGCGGCATGGGCTGGCGGGCCGCGGTGGAGAGCTCACGGACCATGCGGTAGAGCTGTGGCGCCTCGAACTCGCTGACCGGGCGGGCGCGCATCGCCCGCAGGGCCAGTTTGTCGCTGTTCCAGTAGGCGTAGGCGTTGGTGCCCAGGGCCACGACGACGGCGATGATCAGGCCCGTACGGCCGAACAGGCTGCCGATGACGATGATGAGGGCGGACAGTCCCCCGAGGAGTACGGCGGTCCTGAGCCCGTTGTGCCGACGGTGCACGGTACGCCCTCCAAGCGGTGCGGCAGGGGAACCCTGTGCTGCGTTTCTCCACTCTCCAGTGGACCCTTACTCACTGGTCAACGCGAGATGACGGAGCCTGGTTCCCTTGTGCACGGGCGGCGGTCCGGGTGGGGCACACGGCCGCGTCCGGTGGGGCGTGCCGCCGTACGAGTGGGGTGGAGCCCGGTGGGGCGGTAGGGGCGGCGGTGAGGGTTCGTACGGCGCCGGGCGGCCGTCAGGGCGTGCCGTTCGGATCGCCCCGGGGCCGCGGTGATCCCAACGGCACGCTCTACAGCAGCGCCCCGGAGGCGAAGCGCAGGACGAGCTGCGGAGCGCCGGAGAGGGCGATGCCGAGGACGGCGGCGAGCGTGATGGCGGTGGCGAGGGGGGCCGGGACCGCGGCGGCGGGGGCCGGGTGCCCCGCGGGTACGGCCTCGGGGGTCTCGGTCCCCTCTGCTTCCTCGGCACCCCGGAAGAGGACCGTGGTCCACTGCAGGTAGTAGTAGAGCGCGATCACGACATTGACGGCCATGATCACGGCGAGCCAGGCCAGTCCCGCGTCGACCGCTGCGGAGAAGACCGTGACCTTGGCGAACAGGCCGATGATGCCGGGCGGCAGACCGGCGAGGCAGAGCAGGAAGAAGCCGAGAGCGAGCGCGGCCAGGGGGCGGCGGGCGTACAGGCCCCGGTAGTCGGTGAGGCGGTTGTCGGGGCGGGTACGGGCCACCAGGGCCGCGACGGCGAAGGCGCCGAGATTCACGGCGGCGTACATCAGGGCGTAGGCGACGGTGGAGCCGATGGCGTGTGCCGGGTCGTGGGAGTAGCCCGCCGCCGCGATCGGGACCAGCAGGTAGCCGGCCTGGCCCACCGAGGACCAGGCGAGCAGGCGTACGGCGCTGTGCGCGCGGCGGGGGTCCTGCCGCAGGGCCGCGACATTGCCGACGGTCATGGTGAGCGCGGCGAGGACGGCCAGTGCCGGGGCCCAGACATTCGCGTACGAGGGGAAGCCCCGGACCGTGACGAGGATCAGGCCGGAGAAGCCGACGGCCTTGCCCACCACGGAGAGGTAGCCCGCGATGGGGAGCGGCGCGCCGACGTAGGTGTCCGGCACCCAGAAGTGGAACGGGGCGGCGGCGGTCTTGAAGGCGAAGCCGACGAGGGTGAGTGCGACGCCGGCGCTCGCCAGGGTGGCCAGCCGCGGGTCGGGGAGGTCGGTGAGGGTGTGCGCCACCCGGGAGAGGTGCAGGCTGCCGGTGGCCGCGTACAGGAAGCTCACGCCGAGCAGCATCACGGCGGTGGCGGCCACCGAGGACAGGAAGAATTTGAGGGCGGCCTCGGAGGAGAGCCGGTCGCCGCGCCGCATGCCGACCAGGGCGAAGGCGGGCAGTGAGGCGACTTCGAGGGCGATGACCAGGGTGGTGAGGTCCCTGGAGGCGGGCAGCAGCGCGGCGCCGGACGCCGAGGAGAGCAGCAGGAACCAGTACTCGCCCGCGGGCAGGTCCTGGTCCTTGAGGGTGTCGATGGACAGCAGGGCGGTCAGCAGCGCCCCTCCGAGCACCAGGAACTGGATGACCAGGGCGAACGGGTCGGCCGCATAACTGCACACGTCCGGGTGGGCCGGGAGGCAGAAGGTGCGGCGGTCGCCGTTCAGGAGGGGCAGCAGGGACAGCGCGGCGAGCGCGAGGCCCGCCGTCGCGAGCCACCCCAGCAGCGGCTTGCGGGCCGCCGGGAGGAAGAGGTCGGCGACGAGGACCACCAGGGCGACGGCCGCGGCGATGGTGGGTGGCGCGAGGGCGAGCCAGTCGACGGACTGGACCAGCGAGGTCACCGTGCTCATCACTTACCGCCTCCGAGGAGCTGCTGGACGGCCGGGTCGGTGAGGCCGAGGAGGGCCGCGGGCCACAGTCCGGCGAGGACGGTGAGGACGGCGAGGGGGGTCCAGGACGCGTACTCGTAGCGCGCGAGGTCGGGGATGACGGGGGCCGGTGCGGCCGGGGCCACGGTGACCGCTTCGGCCGCCGTGGCGGTGCCTTCCTCGACCGCGGGGACGGCCTCCACGACCGCCGGGGTGCCGCCCATGCAGACACGGCGGACGACGAGCAGCAGATAGGCGGCGGTCAGCAGGGTGCCGAGGCCGGCCAGCACCATGAACGTCAGGAAGGCGGGGCGGCTGAGGCCGGCGGCCGGCCGGAAGGCGCCGAACATCGCCAGCATCTCGCCCCAGAAACCGGCCAGTCCGGGGATGCCCAGCGAGGCGACGGCCCCGAAGGCGAGCAGGCCGCCGAAGCGGGGGGCCTTGCCGTAGAGGGCGGCGCCGGTGCTGCCCGCAAGGGTGTCGAGGTCGGTGCTGCCGTAGCGGTCCTTGAGCGCGCCGACGAGGAAGAAGAGCAGGCCGGTGATCAGGCCGTGGGCGACGTTGGCGAACAGCGCGCCGTTGACGCCGGTCGGGGTCATGCTGGCGATGCCGAGCAGCACGAAGCCCATGTGGCCGACGGAGCTGTAGGCGATCAGGCGCTTGAGGTCGCCCTTGGCGCCCTTGCGTACGAGGGCGAGGCAGGCGAGCGAACCGTAGATGATGCCGACGGCGGCCAGCGCGGCGAGGTACGGCGCGAAGGTGTGCATGCCCTCGGGCGTGATGGGCAACGCGATCCGCACGAACCCGTAGGTGCCCATCTTCAGCAGGACGCCCGCGAGGAGCACCGAGCCGACGGTGGGGGCGGCGGTGTGCGCGTCGGGCAGCCAGCTGTGCAGCGGCCACATCGGGGACTTGACGGCAAGTCCGATGCCGATGGCGAGCAGGGCGAGCAGCTGAACCGTGTGGCTGAGCTGGGCTTTCGGGCCGTTGTCAGTGGCGAGTGCCACCATGTCGAACGTGCCGGATTTCACGCCGATGAGGAGGAGACCGAGCAGCATCACGACGGAGCCGAGCAGCGTGTAGAGGATGAACTTCCAGGCCGCCGCCTGCTTCCCCGCGCCGCCCCAGCGGGCGATGAGGAAGTACATCGGGATGAGGACCATCTCGAAGGCGAGGAAGAACAGCATCAGGTCGAGGACGGCGAAGGTGGCGAGGGTGCCGGCCTCAAGGGTGAGCAGCAGGGCCACAAATGCCTTGGGAGACGGGCCCGTTGGCATGTGGAAGTAGCTGTAGAGCGCGCAGAGGAAGGTCAGCAGCGCGGTCAGCACGACAAGGGGGAGCGAGATGCCGTCGACGCCGAGGTGGATGCGGATGTCCAGCGCCGGGATCCAGCTGATGTCGGTGGTGGCCTGCATACGGGCCGGGTGGTCGTGGTCGAAGCCGACGGCCAGCGCGAGGGCGGCGGCGAGCACGACGCCGGTGGCGGTCACGCCGTGGCGCAGTACCGCCTGGTCGGGGTTACGGCCCTTGAGGCCGGGGGGCGCGGGGAGCAGGGCGGCGACCGCACCCAGCAGGGGGAGGACGACGACCGCCGCGAGGAGGTACTGCAGAGCGGTGGGGTTCACGGGTCAGGCCCTCCTCAGGGTTTCGGCTCCGGCGAGCCCGGCCGCGAGGGGTGTCGGCTGGGGGTGCGGGGTGCGTGCACCAGCGGATTGCGGCATCGGTCAGGCTCCCGTGCCCGTAGCGACGAGGACGGCGGCGACGGCCAGGACGAGCGAGCCCGCGAGCAGCGCAGCGAGGTAGGTCTGCACATTCCCGGTCTGGGCGCGGCGGACCGCGGCGCCCAGCAGGCGGGGGGCGGCGCCCGCGCCGCGGACGTAGGTGTCGACGACCTCGCGGTCGAGGAAGCGCACGAGCGAGGCGGCGGCGCGTACGGGCCGGACGAAGAGGACGGAGTAGACGGCGTCGAGGTGGAAGCCGACCGCCGCATGGCGGTGCAGCGGGCCCAGCAGGAGGCGGCCGGGGTCGGCCGGGTCCGGGGCGCCGGCGTTGTCGCCGTAGACCGGGGCGTGGGTGTCGATGGCCACTTCCTCGGCGATCGCGGGGCCGGCGTCCGGAGCGGCGACGACCGCGCCGAGGGGGATACGGGCGGCGAGCGCGGTGGTGTGCCGCCAGGCCGCATAGGTGACCAGGCCGCCGACGAGGGCGATACCGGTGCCCAGGACGGAGGTGGTCAGGGTCGGCGCGAGCGAACGCCCGTCGAACCAGCCGGGCAGGAAGGGGGCGCCGAGGCCGAGCGCGACGGTCGGGACGAAGAGCACCCACAGGACGGCGTTCATGGCGACCGGCTGCGGGCCGTGGTCGGGGGCTTCGGCGCCCTTGCCCTTGAAGGCCAGCAGCCACAGGCGGGTGGCGTAGGCCGCGGTGAGGAGGGCGGTGAGCAGTCCGGAGACCAGCACGGTCCAGCCGACCGCGCCGGGGATGCCCTGCGCGTCACCGAGGGCGGCGTGTTCGGCGGCGCCCAGGACGGCTTCCTTGGAGAAGAAGCCGGCGAACGGCGGGATCGCGGCGAGGGCGAGCAGCGCGACGGTCACGGTCCAGTAGGCGTCCGGGATGCGCCGGGCCAGGCCGCTCATCCGGGACATGGCGGCCAGCGAGTTGGTGCCCGCGGCGTGAATGATCACGCCGGCGCCGAGGAACAGGAGGGCCTTGAACGCGCCGTGTGAGAGGAGGTGGAAGACGGCGGCGCCGCGGTCGCCGACGGCCAGTGCGCCGAGCATGTAGCCGAGCTGACCGACCGTCGAGTAGGCCAGGACGCGCTTGATGTCGTCCTGGGCCAGCGCGGCCAGCCCGGAGCCGACCATGGTGATCGCGGCCATGACGGCGAGCACGACCAACGCGGCCGCGGAGGCGGCGAAGACGGGGAGGAGACGGGCCACGAGATAGACACCGGCCGCCACCATCGTCGCGGCGTGGATCAGCGCCGAGACGGGCGTCGGGCCGGCCATCGCGTCCGGGAGCCAGGTGTGCAGCGGGAACTGCGCCGACTTGCCCGCGACACCGGCGAGCAGCAGCAGCGCGATCAGCGTCGGATGGTCGAGGCCGCCGGCGGTGACGGACCCGAGGATGCCGGTGATGCGGAACGTTCCGGCGTCGGCGGCCAGCGCGAAGATGCCGAAGAGGAACGGGACGTCGCCGAGCTTGGTGACGAGGAAGGCCTTGAGGGAGGCGGCGCGGGCGGCCTCGGTCTCCCAGTAGTGGCCGACGAGGAAGTAGGAGCAGATGCCCATGACTTCCCAGCCGACCAGCAGCACCATCAGGTCGCCGGTGTAGACGACCAGCAGCATCGCGGACGTGAAGAGCGAGACCAGCGCGGCGTAGGAGGGGTAGCGCGGGTCGTCGCGCAGATAGCCGGTGGAGTAGATCTGCACACAGGTCGCCACGACACCGACCAGGACGGCGATCAGCGCGGCGAAGCCGTCGATGTGCAGGGACAGGTCGATGGGGATCGAGCCGGTGGGGGTGAGCCGGGTGGCGACGTCGGTGGCCGGGCCGCCGTCCTGTCCGATGGCGACGGACACGGTGAGCGCGGCCGCGGCCAGCGTCGGCAGCACGGCCAGCGGCCGGACGAAGCCGGGCGCACTGCGTCCCACGAGGAGACCGGCGACGGCCCCGAGGAAGGGCAGGAGGGGAACGAGAAGGGCGGTGGTCGTGAGGGTCACGCGGCGGCCTCCGCCGTGGTGTCCGGCTGCGGGTCCCCGTCCGCGGCGCCCGTCTTCTCGGCGAGGTCGCGGAGCCGGTCGATGTCGGAGCTGCCGCGATTGCGGTAGACGAGCAGCACGATCGCCAGGCCGATGCCGATCTCGGCGGCGGCGATGGCGATGGTGAAGAGGGTGAGCGCCTGGCCGGTGTGCAGGGTGTCGCGCAGCCAGACGTCGAAGGCGACGAGGTTGAGGTTGACGGCGTTGAGCATCAGCTCGACGGACATCAGCACCAGGACCGCGTTGCGGCGCGCGAGCACGCCGTACAGCCCGGTGCAGAAGAGCAGGACGGCGAGGACGGCCGGGTAGGCGAGATGCATCAGCGCTGCTCCTCTCGCGGGGCGGGGGCACGGGAGGCGCTGTTCTTGAGGCCCGCCGCTGCCGCGGGCACGTCGCCCCCCGTCTTGCGGGACAGCACGATCGCCCCGACGAGCGCGGCCAGCAGCAGCACGGACAGCGCCTCGAAGGGCAGCACCCAGTACTGGAAGAGGCTGCGCCCGGAGACTTCGGTGGAACCCTGGGCGGCGCCGTCGAGGTTGACCCAGGTGGCGCGGAAGCCGTCCACGACGACCCACACCAGGGCCGCGGCCGAGGCGAGGGCCACCGTGAGCGCGGCCCACCGGTTGCCCGAATCGGCGTCCGGGGAGCGGCCGATGGGCGCCTTGGTGAGCATCAGCCCGAAGAGCAGGAGGACGACGACGGAACCGACGTAGATCAGCACCTGCACCCAGGCGATGAACTCGGCCGTCAGCAGGAGATATTCGACGGCGATCCCGCCGAGGGCGACGACCAGCCAGAGGGCGGCGTGCACCAGCTGCCGGGTGGTGACGGTGATGACGGCCGCGCCGAGGGTGGCGATACCGACGAGGACGAAGGCGATCTCGACACCGGAGGGCGACAGGAAGCCATGGCCGGCTGCGGTGGCGGCGAGCGTCACGTTCCCTCCCCTGAGGTGTCCGGTCGGTTCTGGTCCGCTGCCGGGTCCACGGCCTGGGCCGCCTCGGCTTCGGCCTGCTGCTGGGCGGCGAGCTTGTCCGCCGCCTTACGGGCGGCGGCGAGCTCCTTGGGCTCCTCGGCCGCCGGGTCGAGCGCCGGCGGTTCGGGCACCGTCCACATCCACTCGCGGAGCCTGTCGCGCTCATGGGTCAGATCGCGGATGTCCGTCTCGGCGTACTCGAACTCCGGTGACCAGAAGAGCGCGTCGAAGGGGCAGACCTCGATGCAGATCCCGCAGTACATGCACAGCGCGAAGTCGATCGCGAAGCGGTCCAGCACATTGCGGCTGCGCTCCCGGCCCCCGGGGGCGGCCGGCGGCACCGTCTCCTTGTGGGAGTCGATGTAGATGCACCAGTCCGGGCACTCACGGGCGCACAGCATGCAGACCGTGCAGTTCTCCTCGAACAGCCCGATGACGCCACGGGTACGGGGCGGGAGGTCGGGCTGGACGTCCGGGTACTGCGCGGTGACCGATCGTTTCGTCATCGTCCGCAGGGTGACGGCCAGCCCCTTGGCGAGGCCGGAACCGGGGAAGCTCATGACGAGATCACCACCTTGATGACGCCGGTGAGGGCGATCTGGGCGAGCGAGAGCGGGATGAGGACCGTCCAGGCGAGCTTTTGCAGCTGGTCCTCGCGCAGCCGCGGGTAGGTCACCCGCAGCCAGATGACGCCGAAGGCGAGGATCACGGTCTTCAGCAGCGTCCACAGCCAGCCCAGGCCGTCGGCACCGAACGGGCCGTGCCAGCCGCCGAGGAAGAGGACGGAGGTCAGCGCGCAGAGGACGACGATGCCGGCGTACTCGGCGAGCAGGAAGAGCGCGAAGCGCAGTCCGGTGTACTCGGTGTACGCACCGAAGATGATCTCCGAGTCGGCGACCGGCATGTCGAACGGCGGCCGCTGCAGCTCGGCGAGCCCCGCGGTGAAGAAGACCACTCCGCCGACGATCTGCCACGGCACCCACCACCAGTGGAAGGCCTCGACGATGCCGGGCAGGGAGAGCGTGCCCGCCGCCATCGCGACGGAGGCCGCGGCGAGCAGCATCGGCAGCTCGTACGCGAGCAGCTGCGCGGCCGTCCGCAGACCACCGAGCAGCGAGAACTTGTTCGCCGAGGCCCAGCCCGCCATCAGCGAGCCGAGCACGCCGACGCCCATGACGGCGAGGACGAAGAAGATTCCCGCGTCCAGGGCCTGTCCCACGGCGTTGTGCGGGCCGACCGGGATGGCGACCAGGACCAGGAGGTACGGCAACAGGGCGACGGCGGGCGCGAGTTGGAAGATCCGCCGGTCGGCGCCCGCCGGAACGATGTCTTCCTTCTGCGCGAACTTCACACCGTCGGCGACGAGTTGCGCCCAGCCGTGGAACCCACCCGCGTACATGGGTCCGAGCCGGCCCTGCATATGGGCCATGACCTTGTGCTCGGTCTGCCCGATGACCAGGGGGAAGACCAGAAAGACGGCGAAGACGGCGAGCAGGCGCAGCGCGGTGTCGAGAGCCTCGCTCATGGGGTGTCGCCTCCTGCCGGGTCGTGAGGGGTGTCCTGTCGGGGCTCGGGAGCGGGGCGGGGGTCCGGCTCGGGGGCGGGGCGGGGGTCCGGCTCGGGGGTGGACTCCGGGCCGGCTTCCGGCTCCGGTGCCGGGCCGGTTTGCGGCGGCTTCGGCTCCGCTTCCGGCTTCGGAGCCGCTTCCGACTTCGGCTCCGGTGCGGGCGTGGGCTCCGGCTCCGCCTTGTTCCCGGGCGCTGCGGCCTGCTCGTCCGGTGCCGCCGGCTCGTCCGGTGCGGCCTTCTGCTCCTGGGGCGCTGCCGTCTTCTCCGGCGTCTGCTCCTCGGGCGCTGCCGTCTTCTCCGGCTCGTCGAAGGCCGGACGGGCGTGATGCCAGGGCGCGTCCGAGGAACGCGGGGCCGCCTCCTCCGAGGGGGCCCCCGCCGGGGCTTCCTTGGCCGGGACCGCCGCCGACGGGGCCTCCTGGGGCGAGGTCGCCTCAGGTGTCCCCTCGGTCGGGGTCGCCCCAGCCGTCTCCTCCGTC
This sequence comes from Streptomyces sp. NPDC048434, assembly GCF_043200375.1. Lineage (NCBI taxonomy): Bacteria > Bacillati > Actinomycetota > Actinomycetes > Kitasatosporales > Streptomycetaceae > Streptomyces > Streptomyces sp. NPDC048434. The sequence continues at coordinate 93,656 of NZ_JBICXQ010000011.1, forward strand.
GCAGCCGCCTCCGCCGCCCGCCGCTGGCCGGCCGAGCCCTCGCTCGCCGAACGCGTACGGCGCGCCGGGCGCTCGGGACGTGCCTCGGCCGCCGTGGTCTCGGTCCCCTCCCCCGCCGCCCGCCGCTGACCGGCCGAACCCTCGCTCGCCGAACGCGTACGCCGGGCCGGACGCTCGCCCGCGGCCGCACCGGCAGCGCCGGCCGCGCGTGCGCCGCCGGCCGCCCGCGCACCCCGCGCCGGACGCGCGGGCGCAGGCGGCAGCTGGCCCTTCAGCGGGCCCCACTCGTTCGGGTCCGGGACACCCGGGGGCAGCATCTGGCGGCGCTTGGGCCCGCCGTGCGCCGCAGCCTCCCCCGGCTCCTTGGCGCCCGGCCATGCCTTGGCGACCCGCGCCGCCAGCACGAAGTCCTTGCGCAGCGGGTGCCCTTCGAAGTTGTCCGGGAGCAGCAGCGGTACGAGGTGCGGATGGCCGGTGAAGTCGACACCGAACATCTCGTGGGTCTCCCGCTCGTGCCAGCCCGCGCCCGGGTACACACCGACGGCGGTGGGCAGCACGGCCGCTTCGTGCGGCACGGTCGTCCGCACGATCAGCCGGTGGACGGTGCCGGGCCGCGCCACATCGGCGAGATGTACACAGATCCGGAAGCCGGTGCCGGGCTCGTCGACGGCGCTCAGCCAGTCGAAGTAGCTGCAGCCGAGGTCGTCGCGGGCCGCCGTCAGTGCCGTGAGCCAGCCGTCCACGGGGACGTCGACGGTCAGCACGTCGTACGCCAGCTCGGCCGCCGCCCCCGTACCGAAGATCTCGCTCGCGGGCCGCGGCAGCCAGCCGACGACCGGCTCGGCGACCGGCTGTTCCGGCTGCTCGGGGGTCTCCGCCTGCGGCTCCGGCTGCTGAGGCTGCTCCGGCTGCTCGCTCATCGGGGCTCCTCCCCCGGCCCCTGCGGCTCATCCGCCGGCTTCGGCGCGGGCGGCGTGACCAGCCCGCTGCGCAGCGCGGCCGCGGACGGCCGGGGCGCTCCGCCCTTCGCGTACCGCTCCCCCAGCGACTCGCGCGCGATCTTCTCCTGAAGCTTGAGGATGCCCTGCAGCAGCGCCTCCGGACGCGGCGGGCAGCCCGGTACGTACACATCCACCGGAATGATCTGGTCCACGCCCTTGGTGACCGAGTACGAGTCCCAGTAGGGACCGCCGCAGTTGGAGCAGGCCCCGAAGGAGATGACGTACTTCGGCTCCGGCATCTGCTCGTAGAGTCGCCTGACCGCGGGCGCCATCTTGTCGGTGACCGTGCCGGAGACGACCATCAGGTCGGCCTGGCGCGGGCCGGGCGCGAACGGGATCACGCCGAGCCGGATGAAGTCGTGCCGCGCCATGGACGCGGCGATGAACTCGATGGCGCAGCAGGCGAGGCCGAAGTTGAAGACCCAGAGGCTGTAGCGGCGGCCCCAGTTGAGGACCACCTTCATCGGTTCGGGCGCGAGCCGGGCCAGGGTGCCCAGGCGCTGCGGCTCCGGCAGGAACTGCGGGGCAGCGCCCTCGGACGCGCCTGCGGAGCTGGGGGAGGCGGGGGTCACGTCCATTCCAGGACGCCCTTCTTCCATGCGTAGAGCAGGCCGATGGCGAGGAAGCCGAGGAAGATGAACATCTCCACCAGCGTCACACCACCGAAACCAGGGGCGGCGAAGATCGTTGCCCAAGGGAACAGGAAGATCGAGTCGACGGCGAAGATGACGTAGAGGAAGGCGTACACGTAGTAGCGGACCTGGGTGTGCGCCCAGCCCTCGCCGACGGGGTCCACGCCGCACTCATAAGTCAACAGCTTCTCGGGCGTCGGCACAACGGGCCGCAGCAGCCGCCCGGCACCGAAGGCCACGGCGACGAAGAGCACCCCGATCACGCCGATGATTCCGACGACCGAGTAGCCCTGGAAGTAGTCCGCGGCGACGGTGGTCCGTACGGTCGCGTCCAGCACGTCCGCCCCTCGCTCCCTGACTGCGCTTGTTCAACGACTTCGACGATCTGTACGGACGGGAGTCTAGGCCCTGCCCCGGCCGCGGTGAGCAGCCGCATCGTCGCGGACGGTGGGGTTGTCCCTACTTCGCCCTACCTGGGCGGCAGGCAGCGTAGACGGCGGGGCCGGTTGTCTCAGCAGGTGTCTCAAAAAGCGGACGGACGGGCGGTTCTACGGGCGGGCCGGTGACCGTGCGCGCAGTCACCGGGGCGGCCCGCCGTGGGGGTGGACGGGGGCCGGATGGACGGGGGCGGAGTGGCCACCGTCAGACGTGGGATTCCCAGGGGCGGCGGGAGGTCCGTGGGGCACGGCGTTACCCGGGGCGGCAGGGGCTCCGTACGAAGGGGCTCCGTACGAGGGGGCTCCGTAGGCGGCAGGGGCTCCGTACGACGCAGGGGCTCCGTACGGCGTGGGGTCACCCGGGGCCGAGGCGGCTTGGTAGGGCGTGGGACGGGCTGGCCCTGACGGGTAGGGGGCCGCGTACGGCATGGAAGGGTCCGGGGCGGAGGGGTGGGCGCCCGGCCCTGGCCGGTCGCTGCCGGGGTTCGCCGGTGTGCTCCGGTCCGTACGCTGCCGGCCCGGTCCGCGGGAGACGGCCCGGTTCATCGCCTCGGCCGCGATCCGCGCCGCCGCCTGCAGCGTCCGCTCGCCGAGCAGCTCCGTGCGGATCGCCCCGCCCGCCGCGAGATGGCGGTCGTACGGAAGCGGGAGCACGGTCGCGCCGCCGATGCTCAGATGCTCGGTGGCCTTGCGCAGCTCCAGTCCGGAATCGGGGGACCCATGGCTGAGGACCACCACCGTCGTCGGCAGCATGCCGGGGTGGAGCCCACCGACCCAGTCCAGTACCGAGCGGGTGGCCGTCACCCCCTCCGGGGTGGCCGGGGATACCAGCACCCGCGCCTGCGTCGTCACCAGCGCGGTACGCGCGACCTCGGCGGGCAGCGTCTCGCAGTCCACGACGGTGGTGGCGAAGTACCGGCGCAGGGACGTCATCACCACCCGGTAGGTGTCGATGTCCAGCCGCGTCCCGATGGCGCCCTGGCTGCCGGGCAGCAGCCAGCCGCCTCCGGGGAACGGAATCAGATAGCCCGTCAGGTCCGTGATCAGCATCGACGGATCCACTATCTGCGCCAGGTCGGTGCCCGACCAGCGCACCTCCCGCGCACCCAGCCGGTGCGGCAGTGTGCCGAGCGCCGGATCGGCCTCGATCGCCAGCACCGGATCGGCGCGGTAGTGGGCATAGGTGAGGGCCAGCAGCGCGGCGACGGTGGACTTGCCCGCACCGCCCCGGATGCTCGTCACGGAGATCTGCCGGCCGGTGGCCACCGGCTGCTGGATGGCGTACGCGGTCTCTGTGAGGGCGGCGGTCTCCGCGGCAGGCGACGACGCGATCGCCCGCCGGACGGCCCGCCCCGCACGCTGCGCGACGGACTCACCGTGCCGCGGCTTGGACCGCAGAGCATCCAGCTCGGGCGGCATCAGCGGTACCGAGACGGGAGTGGGGCCGGACCTGCGCACGGGGGTGGGCGTGTGCACGGAGGCGGAAGGAACCGCGGCGGTGGACGGCGGCGGTGTGGTGTGGGGCGTCGGTGCGGTGTAGGGGGCCGACGGCGGGGCCGGTTCCGGTACGGGCTGCGGCTGCGGCTGCGGCTGCGGAACGGCAGTGGGCAAGGGGCCGGGAGCGGCCAGGGAGCCGGGTGCGGCATGGGCGGCCGGCACGCCGTCCCGTAGGGCAGCGGCGTCCGGTGCCGGCGGCGGAGCGGAGGGCAGCGGCGGGTACACCGCACCGCCGGTGCCCGGCATGGCGGAGGGCGCGGGCATCGGTGCGGGCGCTACGGGCACGGCAGCGGCAGCGGCATCCGGAACGGTCGACTCCGCCCGCACCGTCAGCGGGGTGTCCCATACGGTCGCCTCCGAGGGAGCGGGCGTGGCCGGCGCGCTCCCGGGGGCGGGCGTGGCAGAGCTGCTCGCCGTGCCGCCCGTTTCCGCGGACGTTCCTGGTGTCATCGCTGCCCCGCCGAGGTCGTGCGGCAGATCGTGCTGCCGGTCTCCCGGCACAGGTCCACCCGGCCCGCTCGGTCCCTTGGATCCCTCTGCTGACATGGTCCCGTGGCCGCCTTTCCAGTTCAGAACGTGTGCAGCAGCCGGCTGTAGACCCCGAACGCCCCGAGGGCGACCGGGATCAGCGCCACCACGCTGACCGACTCGACGAGGTTCATCAGCCGGCGCAGCCGGACCTGAAGGTGCTCCGGCACACGCACCGCGAGCACCACCAGCGGCAGCACCGCCAGTACGCACAGCACAGCGAGCGCGCCCGAGGGATCGTCCGCGTCCGCCGCCCACCGCAGCACCGGATTCACCCCCACCGCCGCACCGGCCGCCAGCAGGGCGACGACCTCGACCGTCAGGGGATAGGCACGTGCGCGCGAGAGCATCACCACGCACAGAAGGACCGCGGCGGCGACCGACCAGCCGTCCCCCGGGCCCGCGGCGAGCACTCCCGCCGCGCCCGCGGAGGCGGCCATGGCGACAGTGGCCGGCGCGAGACCACGATGTGTCGCGCCGAGGGCGGTCACGACCTGGTGCCGGCTCACCGGGGTGCCGCCGGACCGCTGGTCGTCGAGCCGGGTCAACCCGGCCGCCGTCAACGCCAGTCGGGGCAGCTGGCCCAGCACCAGCACCGACACCACACCGAGCGCGACTCCCGTACGGGCCGGGCTGGTCAGCGCCAGCCCGGCCTCCCAGGCTCCCACCGCGAGCGCCACCGTCGCCGCGGCGACGAGTCCGCCGCGCCCCAGCTCCGTGCAGACCCCGAGCAGCGCGAGCGCGGCCGCGACGGTCAGTCCCACGGCAGCCAGCCGCGCCGTGCCGGTCGAGGCGGCCTGCCAGGACGCGAGCACGCCGAGCGCGCCGCCCCCTACGAGCAGTGCGGTGCCCAGGGAGCGCCGTCCGAGCCATCCGCCGGCGACTCCACAGACCGCGGCGAGCACCGCGGCGACACCGGTCCAGAGCGCGGCCCGGCCCGCCCCGTACCCACTCGCCGCCACGGCCCCGGCGACCAGCGCCAACAGCACGCTCGCCGCGCCGGCCGTCCACGTCCGGCTCCGCCGGCCCCAGCGCCGACTGCGTACTGCCAGATCGTCGGGGACCTCGTCCATGGAGCCCGGCACGGCCGGCGCCGCCGGTGTCTCCTGTTCCCCGACGAGCCGCAGCACCGAACCGTCGGGCACCCGTGCCGAAGCGAGCGAGTCGGCCGGCGAAAGCACCGATCCGTCCGCCGTCACCAGCCGCCGGGGCGACGGCCCTTGATCCGGCCGGTCGCCGAGCAGCCGCAGGATGTCCGGCAGCAGCACACCTAGGGGCTCCTGCGAGGGGAGCACGAGATCGACCCGCCGCCGTCCGCCCACGAGGGTCACCCGGCTGAGCGAGGTGCGCGCCGCGGCCCCCGAATCCATCCCCGAACTCACACTCACCATGCCGCCGCGGCCCCTGCGTTGCTGCCAGTTGGACTTGCTCCGGGATGCCACGAACCGTCGGCCCGCTTGCCCGTGAGGAACGACCGCTCCGCACGACCGGTACACACCACGGCCGCCGGGGAGCTGCTCCCGAAGAATTTCCCCAGATTCTCATCCGGACCCCGCAGCGTCCGCCGCCGCCCGGACATCCACGCATCCCGCGGCCTGCGGCTGCGCGCGGAAACGGAATCCGGCACCTGGCTGTCGTCATCCCGCGCCATCGCCCGCTCCCCCTCACGTTTCCTAGCGCGACACGATACGGCCCCCCTCCGACACGCTGTCCAGCACGGCCGACGGCGGCTGGTGGGGAAAACCCCACCCCCATCACCCCAGCCACCCCATGGCACGCGGAGCGGCGGCCGGGCAGGCTGGGCGCATGACGGAGAGTTCCCGGCCCGGTGCCAATGCTGCTGATGACGCCTTTGACGGTGTCTCACCGCCGCCCAGAGGGCCGCTCAGCGGCACGACGTGGCGGGAGGTCGCGTACCTGCTGTCCAATTTCCCGTTGGACGTCGTCGGGTTCGTGGTGCTGGTGGTCTGGCTGGCCCTCGGGATCGGGCTGGCCGTCACCGTGATCGGGCTGCCGCTGCTGGCGAGCGGCCTGGTGGCGTGCCGGAAGTACGGGAAGCTGGAACGGGCGCGAGCGCGGGCACTGCTCGGGGTGCGGGTGCCGGAACCGAGTCCGCTGCGCGCCCGGGAGCAGGGATTCCTGCCCTGGCTGTGGACGTGTCTGAAGGACCCGGTCGCCTGGCGGCATGCGTTGTTCGCGTTCATCCGGCTGCCCTGGGCCGCGTTCACCTTCACGGTCACTCTGGTCTCGCTCTTCGTGGCGTGGCCGGCGCTGCCGTGGCTGGCGCGCTGGCTGACGGACGTGGACCGGGCGATGGTGCGCGGCCTGCTCTCGCCCTCCGACGAGCTGGAGCGGCGGATCGCCGAGCTGGAGTCGGACCGGGTGACGGTCACCGACACCGCGGCGGCCGATCTGCGGCGCATCGAACGCGACCTGCACGACGGCGCGCAGGCCCGGCTCGTGGCGCTCGCCATGGGGCTCGGCCTGGCGAAGGAGAAACTGCTGGAGGGCCAGTCCGACGCAAGCGTGGCGGCGATGGTCGACGAGGCGCACGGCGAGGTGAAGCTGGCGCTGCAGGAGCTGCGGGATCTGGCCCGGGGCATCCATCCGGCGATCCTCACCGACCGGGGGCTGGGCCCCGCCCTGGCCTCGCTGGCCGGGCGCTGCACGGTACCCGCCACCACGGTCGTGGACCTGGACGAGCGGCCCGCGCCCGCCATCGAGGGCATCGCCTATTTCACGGTCTCCGAGCTGCTGCAGAACATCTCCAAGCACAGTGCGGCGCGGCAGGCGTCCGTCGAGGTGTGGCGGGTGCCGGCAGGGCCCACGGACCAGGGCGGTGGTGGGCGATGGGCGGGCGGCCGGCTGCTGATCCAGGTCACGGACGACGGGAAGGGCGGGGCGCGGCTGGACGGCGGCAGCGGGATGGCCGGGCTCGCCGAGCGACTGGGGTCGGTGGACGGGCTGTTCGTGCTGGATTCGCCGGTGGGCGGGCCCACGCGGGTGACGGCGGAGCTGCCGTGGCGGGCGCGGACGGCGTCGGGGGCGGGGGCGGAGGCGTCGTCGAGGACGGCGTCGAAGGCCGGGGCAGAGGGGCGCTGACGGGCCGTCTGACCGAGCCGTTTGCCGCCCGGCCGAGGGAAGGTGGTGGCGGCCTCAGGTCCGGGGGTGGGGAAAACCCCAGGCGAAGACTGCGAAGTTCCTCATGGTGCGGGGGACGCCGGCCGCGGACCCTTGTCGTAGCGGAAAGAGCCGCGCGGCTGCAGTTCGGGCAGCGGCTCCGACAGGGCAAGGGCCGCATCCGGCAGAACGGACGACGAGACGATGGAAATCGCATACGCACCGCATCCCCGCGGCTCCCGTGTGCCCGAGGGGCTGCGCGCCCCGTTCTCCGGGCGCACCTGGCGGGAGTTCCTGTACCTCCTCCTCAACCTCCCTCTGTCCATCGTGATGTTCACCTACGCGACGGTGGTGATCTCGCTGGGCGCCGGCTTGCTGGTCACGTTCCTCGGCATCCCGGTGCTGGCGGGCGGTCTGGCCGGTGGCCGTGCGCTGGGCGGCCTGGAGCGTGCGCGGGCCCGCACACTGCTGAGGCTGGACGTCGACGATCCGGAGCCCGTCCGGCCCTCCAAGCCGAGCCTGATGGGGTGGGTCGGGGCCGTACTGAAGAGCGGGGCGTCCTGGCGCCACCTTCTCTATTCCCTGCTGCACTTCCCGTGGGCGCTCTTCTCCTTCATCTTCTCGGTGACGTTCTGGACGCTCGGCTGGGGGCTGCTGACCTATCCGCTGTGGCGGTGGACGTTCCCCGCGTACGTCGGCCGGTCGGGCATCCAGCTGTGGGGTGACGGCCGCGGCAACGGCGCCTATCTCGACACCCCGGCGGAGACCGCGGTCACCTGCGGGGTCGGGCTGCTGTTGGTGCTGGCCGGACCGTGGGTGATCCACGGGCTGACGCAGATGGACCGGGTCATGGTCCATGGCCTGCTGGGACCCTCCTCCCTCGCCACCCGGGTCTCCCAGCTGGAGTCGGACCGGGGGGTGGCGGTGGACACCGCGGCGGCCGATCTGCGGCGCATCGAGCGTGATCTGCACGACGGCGCGCAGGCTCGGCTGGTATCGCTCGCCATGGATCTGGGCCTGGCCAGGGAGAAGCTGGCGGAGGATCCGGAGGCCGCCGCGAAAATGGTGGACGAGGCGCACGGCGAGGTGAAGATCGCGCTCCAGGAGCTGCGCGATCTGGCCCGCGGGATCCACCCGGCGATCCTCACGGACCGGGGTCTCGGCCCGGCGCTGTCGGCCCTGTCCGCGCGGTGCACGGTTCCGGTGACGGTGACCGTGGACCTGGATCACCGGCCGGCCGCCGCGATCGAGGGCATCGCGTACTTCACCGCCTCCGAGCTGCTGCAGAACGTCTCCGCACATGCCCAGGCCACCAGCGCGACGCTGGACGTCTGGCACGCCGCGGACCGGATCATGGTCCTGGTCGCGGACAACGGCCGGGGCGGCGCGCACACCGGGTCTGGCACCGGCCTGGCCGGCCTCGCCGAGCGGCTGGATTCCGTCGACGGCCTGCTGATAGTGGACTCCCCCGCCGGCGGCCCGACCCGCATCACCGCAGAACTGCCGTGGCGCGGGTGACGACGGAGCTGCCGTGCGGGGTGACGGCGGAGCTGCCCTGCCGGGTGACCACTCAGCGGCCGCAGCGCGGCTGACCGCCAAGCAGCCGGGGGCGGGGTGACCGCCGAGCCGCCGGGCCGCGGGGTGATCGTCGAGCCGCCAACGGCGCCGGGTGCCCACCGAGCCGCCATGGCGCGAAGGCCACCGCGCCGCCATGGCGCAGAGGGCCACCGAGCCAGCGGGCCGCCACGATGCAGAGGTCCACCGGCCCGTGGAGAGCCACCGGGCCACCGGGCCGTGGAGGGCCACCCTGGCGCATAGGTCCACCGGGCCACCGGGCCACCGTGGCGCAGAGGTCCACCGGGCCACCGGCGTCCGGTCAGCGGCCGGAGCCGGGACGGGGGCCCGGCCCCGGCCGCCCTCCCTGGGTGCCACGGCCCGCCTCGACCGGGCGGGCCCGCCTCGACCGTGCGGCACCCGGAGATGCGCCACGAGCACCCACTCGGCCCGCGGCCCCGTCCGGCCGCCGCCCCGCCCGCCTCCCGCCGGTTTCTTCGCCCCTGATCCCCTCATCCACCTCGCGGTCATCCGGATGCTGGGATGCTGGAGGCCGACAGGGGTGGGATGCGATGAGGCATGGGGAGTCTGAGCCGTGGAGGACAAGGTGCGGGTGGTCATCGCCGAGGACTCGGTGCTGCTCCGTGAGGGCCTGACACGGCTGCTCACCGACCGGGGGCACGAGGTCGTGGCGGGTGTGGGGGACGCCGAGGCGCTGATCAAGACGATCGGGGAGCTGGCGGACGAGGGGGCGCTGCCGGATGTGGTGGTGGCGGACGTACGGATGCCGCCGACGCACACCGACGAAGGGGTCCGGGCCGCCATCCGGCTGCGCCGGGACCACCCGGGCCTCGGGGTGCTGGTGCTCTCGCAGTACGTCGAGGAGCAGTACGCGACGGAACTGCTGGCCGGGTCGAGCCGGGGCATCGGCTATCTGCTCAAGGACCGGGTGGCCGAGGTGCGGGAGTTCGTCGACGCGGTGGTCCGGGTCGCCGGGGGCGGGACCGCGCTGGACCCGGAGGTGGTGGCGCAGCTGCTGGGCCGCAGCCGTAAGCAGGATGTGCTGGCCCATCTGACGCCCCGGGAGCGGGAGGTGCTGGGGCTGATGGCCGAGGGCCGGACGAACTCCGCGATCGCCCGGCAGCTGGTGGTCAGCGACGGCGCGGTCGAGAAGCACGTCAGCAACATCTTCCTGAAACTGGGCCTGTCGCAGAGTGACGGGGATCACCGCAGGGTGCTCGCGGTGCTCACCTACCTCAGCTCCTAACCACCTGACAACCTGTCAGATGGGTGGCCCGAGGCGTTTTCCACCGGGGTCCAGGACTTTGGCCGTAGAACCAATGGAGGAGTCCGGAGCGTCATGAATGAGGGGGCACGGGGGGTGGTGATTTCATGACAAAACACACCAGATCGGTGTCTCATGCTGCCGTCCAGCATGCGAGCGCCCCAGGGAAGGCCACCCTTACCCACGTACGATGGTTATGGGACAACCGGTCAGTACGACACACGTCCCGAGCCCTGCCTCCGGCGGGGACGCCGCACCCCTCGAGGGAGGTCCGAAGCAGTGACCAGCCAGGTCAGTAGCACAGCCGAGCAGAGCGACGCAGCGCTTGTCGGGGATGAGCGCGCTTCCGGTGACGGCGGCGAAGGCAAAGAAGTCCGACGCCTCGACCGGGTGATCATCCGGTTTGCCGGTGACTCCGGTGACGGTATGCAGCTCACCGGTGACCGGTTCACGTCGGAGACCGCGTCGTTCGGTAACGACCTGTCGACGCTGCCGAACTTCCCCGCCGAGATCCGTGCGCCTGCCGGAACCCTGCCGGGTGTCTCCAGCTTCCAGCTGCACTTCGCCGACCATGACATCCTCACGCCCGGTGACGCGCCGAATGTGCTGGTGGCGATGAACCCGGCCGCGTTGAAGGCGAACCTCGCGGATGTGCCGCGGGGCGCGGACATCATCGTCAACACCGACGAGTTCACCAAGCGTCCGATGGCGAAGGTGGGATATGCGACCAGTCCGCTGGAGGACGGGTCGCTGGAGGCCTACAACGTCCACCCGGTGCCGCTGACGACGCTGACGGTCGAGGCGCTCAAGGAGTTCGGGCTCTCCCGCAAGGAGGCCGAGCGCAGCAAGAACATGTTCGCGCTGGGGCTGCTGTCGTGGATGTACCACCGGCCGACCGAGGGCACCGAGAAGTTCCTGCGGACGAAGTTCGCGAAGAAGCCGGAGATCGCGGAGGCGAATGTCACGGCGTTCCGGGCGGGCTGGAACTTCGGGGAGACGACGGAGGATTTCGCCGTCTCCTACGAGGTCGCGCCGGCGACCAAGGCCTTCCCGACCGGCACCTACCGCAATATCTCCGGGAACCTGGCGCTCTCCTACGGGCTGATCGCGGCCGGCCGGCAGGCGGATCTGCCGCTGTATCTGGGCTCGTATCCGATCACCCCGGCCTCCGACATCCTGCATGAGCTGTCCAAGCACAAGAACTTCGGTGTGCGCACGTTCCAGGCCGAGGACGAGATCGCCGGGATCGGCGCGGCGCTGGGCGCCGCGTTCGGTGGTGCGCTGGCGGTGACGACCACGTCGGGTCCCGGTGTGGCGCTGAAGTCGGAGACGATCGGTCTGGCGGTCAGCCTGGAGCTGCCGCTGCTGGTCGTGGACATCCAGCGCGGCGGGCCGTCGACGGGCCTGCCGACGAAGACCGAGCAGGCGGACCTGCTGCAGGCGATGTACGGGCGCAACGGTGAGGCACCGGTGCCGATCGTGGCGCCCAAGACACCGGCCGACTGCTTCGACGCGGCGCTGGAAGCGGCCCGGATCGCGCTCACGTACCGCACCCCGGTCTTCCTGCTCTCCGACGGGTATCTGGCCAACGGCTCCGAGCCGTGGCGGATCCCCGACGTCGACGAACTGCCGGATCTGCGGACCCAGTTCGCCTCGGGGCCCAATCATCAGCAGGCGGACGGCACCGAGGTGTTCTGGCCGTACAAGCGCGATGAGCAGACGCTGGCCCGTCCCTGGGCGGTGCCGGGCACGCCGGGCCTGGAGCACCGTATCGGCGGTATCGAGAAGCAGGACGGCACGGGCAACATCTCCTACGACCCGGCCAACCACGACTTCATGGTGCGCACCCGCCAGGCGAAGGTCGACGGCGTCGACGTCCCGGACATCGAGGTCGACGACCCCGCCGACGACAGCGGCCGGGGCGCCGGCACCCTGGTGCTGGGCTGGGGGTCGACCTACGGGCCGATCACCGCGGCGGTACGGCGCGTACGGGGCGCCGGGGAGCGCATCGCTCAGGCTCATCTGCGCCACCTGAACCCCTTCCCGGGGAATCTCGGCGAGGTCCTGGCGCGTTACGAGAAGGTGATCGTGCCGGAGATGAACCTCGGACAGCTCGCCACTCTGCTGCGTGCCAGGTATCTCGTCGACGCACAGTCACACACCCAGGTCAGCGGAATGCCGTTCAAGGCCGAGCAGCTCGCGGAGGTCTTTAAGGAGGCCATCAATGACTGAGACGATCACGGAAGGGTCCTCGCAGATCGAGGCGCTCTCCCTGGTGCCCAAGGCCGACGCCAAGCAGTCCATGAAGGACTTCAAGTCCGACCAGGAAGTGCGCTGGTGCCCCGGCTGCGGTGACTACGCCGTCCTTGCCGCCGTGCAGGGCTTCATGCCCGAACTCGGCCTGGCCAAGGAGAACATCGTCTTCGTCTCCGGCATCGGCTGCTCGTCCCGCTTCCCGTACTACATGAACACCTACGGGATGCACTCCATCCACGGCCGCGCCCCCGCCATCGCCACCGGCCTGGCCTCCTCGCGGCGCGACCTGTCCGTGTGGGTCGTCACCGGCGACGGCGACGCGCTCTCCATCGGCGGCAACCACCTCATCCACGCCCTGCGGCGCAACGTCAACCTCAAGATCCTGCTGTTCAACAACCGGATCTACGGTCTGACCAAGGGGCAATACAGCCCCACCTCCGAGGTCGGCAAGATCACCAAGTCGACGCCGATGGGCTCGCTGGACGCACCGTTCAACCCGGTCTCACTGGCGCTCGGCGCCGAGGCCTCCTTCGTCGCGCGCACGGTCGACTCCGACCGCAAGCACCTCACCTCGGTGCTGCGCGAGGCCGCCGCCCATCCCGGGACGGCGCTGGTGGAGATCTACCAGAACTGCAACATCTTCAACGACGGTGCCTTCGAGGTCCTCAAGGACAAGGAGAAGGCCGAGGAGGCCGTCATCCGCCTGGAGCACGGGCAGCCGATCCGCTTCGGCGCCCTGGCCCCCGACGGCTTCGGTTCCATGGGCGTGGTCCGCGATCCGGCCACCGGCGACCTCCGGGTCATCGACGTACGGGAGGAGGGCACAGGAGGTGTGCTGATGCACGACGCGCACAACCCCTCGCCCACGACGGCCTTCGCCCTCTCCCGGCTCGCCGACCCCGACACGCTCCACCACACCCCCATCGGGGTCCTGCGCAGCGTCGACCGGCCGGTCTACGACACCCTGATGTCCGACCAGCTCGACGACGCCATCGAGCAGAAGGGCAAGGGCGACCTCGGCGCCCTGCTGGCCGGCAACGACACCTGGACGGTCGTCGGCTGACGGCCCGTCCATGAAGGGTGTCCACCGCGCTTCCGAGCGCGTAGCCGCCTCGCGGGTACGCCCTGGAAGTGCGCCGACCCTCCGCGGGTGCCCGTACGGGAACGTCTCAGGGCGTTCCCGTACGGGCACCCGTTTGCGTTTCCGGCGACCCGCGGCTCGCTCCGGCCGCGCGCCATCGGCGTACCGGCTGGGCGCTACCGGCGTACCCGCTGGGCGCCATGGGCGGACCGGCCGCGCGCCACCGGCGTCCCCGGGATCCCCCGTGTGCATCCGTCGGGGCGCGTCTCTTCTGCGCGCCCGGTACGGGTGCCATGCTGGCGGCTTCCCAACCGCCAGGGGGTAGGACATGAGCATCGTCGTCACCGGTGCCACCGGGGCACTCGGCCGGCTCGTCATCGAGGAGCTGCTGAGGCGCACCGCACCGGGCGATCTCGTCGCGCTCGCCCGTGACCGCGCCAAGGCCGCCGGCCTCGCGGCCCGCGGTGTCGAGATCAAGATCGCGGACTACGGCCGGCCCGAGACGCTCCAGGGAGTCTTCGCGGCCGGCGACCGGGTGCTGCTCATCTCCGGGAACGAGGCGGGACGGCGCCTCACCCAGCACCGCGCCGTCATCGACGCCGCGCGGGAGGCGGGCGTCGGGCTGCTGGCGTACACCAGCGTGCTGGGCGGGCCGACCGCCACCTTCTCCATCGCCGAGGAGCACATCGCCACCGAGCAGGCGCTGCTCGCGTCCGGGGTGCCGTACTGCCTGCTGCGCAACGGCTGGTACCACGAGAACTACACCGGTGCGCTGGCCGGCACCCTGAAGGCCGGCGCCGTCGTCGGCAGCGCCGGCGACGGCCGGGTGGCCACCGCCGCGCGCCGGGACTACGCCGAGGCGGCCGCCGTCGTCCTCACCGGCAGCGGCCAGGAGAACACGGTGTACGAGCTGAGCGGCGACACCGCCTGGACGATGGCCGAGTACGCGGCCGAGGTGTCCCGGCAGACCGGCCGGACGATCCCGTACCAGGACCTGCCGCAGGAGAGGTATGTGGCGCTGATGGTCGAGGCGGGGGTAGCGGCGCTGGGCGCGCAGATGGTCGCCGAGGCGGACGCGGGGATCGCCCGCGGCGAACTCGCCGCGACGCCCGGCGAGCTGTCCCGGCTGCTCGGCCGCCCGACCACTCCGATCGCCGAGGCGATCGCGGAGGCGCTGAAGGAACTCCCCGTCTGAAGCGGCCTGCCGGTCCGCAGCGGCTCCCGTACCCCGGCTGAGCGGGCTCTCGGTACGCCCATGTCCCCCGGCCCGCACCCCACTCCGCCGGCCTGTCATGACCGTATGCCAAGACAGGCATGACAGCAGGGCCCGGCGGCGCTACTTTCACAGAGGCGGCGAAGCACCCTCAGGAGGTCCCCCTTGCAGCCTCGAAGCGATCAGCGTGTCGGACTCGCCTACGGTCTCGCCGCCTACACCATGTGGGGCCTGCTGCCGCTCTACTGGCATCTGCTGGCCGCCGCCGCGCCGTCCGAGATCCTGGCCCATCGCATGATGTGGTCGCTGCCCGTCGCCGTCGTCATCCTGGCCGTGCTGCGCCGCTGGTCGTGGATCGGCCCGTTGCTACGGCAGCCCAAGAGGCTCGGGCTGATCCTGATCTGCGCCCTGGTCATCTCGGTGAACTGGTTTCTCTACATCTGGGCGGTCAACGCCGGGCACGTCCTGGAGGCCTCGCTCGGCTACTTCATCAATCCGCTGGTCAGCATCGCCTTCGGCGTACTGGTGCTGCGCGAGCGGCTGCGGCCGCTGCAGTGGACGGCGGTGGGGATCGGCCTCCTCGCCGTCGTCGTGATGACCGCCGCCTACGGCAAGGTGCCCTGGATCGCGCTCGGGCTGGCCTTCTCGTTCGCGACGTACGGGCTGGCCAAAAAGGGCATCAAGCTCGACGGGATCGAGGGCTTCAGCGCCGAGACGGCCCTGCAGGCGCTGCCCGCGCTGGGCTTCGTGGTCTTCCTCGGACTGCACGGCGAGTCCAGCTTCACCACCGGCGGGGTGGGCCAGGCACTGCTGCTGTCGGGCTGCGGAATCGCGACGGCGGTGCCGCTGATCTGCTTCGGCGCCTCGGCGATGCGGCTGCCGCTGACGACGATCGGGATGATGCAGTATCTGGCGCCGACCTTTCAGTTCCTGCTGGGGCTCACCGTCTTCCACGAGCGGATGCCGCCGGAGCGCTGGGCCGGGTTCGCTCTGGTGTGGGCGGCCCTGGCGGTACTGACCTGGGATGCGCTGCGGACGGCACGGCGGGCGCGGACGGCGCTGGCCGACGCCGCGGCCCGGGCGGGCGAGGCGGCCGCGGCCGGGGCGGTGCAGGGGACGGAAGCAGACCGGGCGGCGGCGCAGAACCCCGGCGCACCGGCCGCGACGCCGCCTCCCGGCATCACGCCGTGATGTCCCGGGTGGTGAAGCGCGCCCAGGCGGCCGAGCCGAACACCAGGGCGTACAGCGCCTGCAGGCCGATGTTCTTCTGCAGCTGGTCCCAGTAGACGGGGTCGCGGAGCAGGTCCGCGAACGACAGCCAGTAGTGCGGGAAGAGATAGGGCTGGATGGCGTGCAGCTGCGGGATGGTGTCCAGGATCTGCACGGTGATCAGCAGGCCGACCGTGGTCGCCATGGCCGCGATACCGCTGGTGGTGAGGGCCGAGATGAACAGGCCCACGGCGGCCACCCCGATGAGGGACAGCGCGACCGCGACCGCGATGGCCAGTGCCCGCAACAGCCCCTCGCCGAAGGACACGGACGTACCCGAGAGCAGGGTGACATCGCCCAGGGGGAAGAGCAGTGCGCCGGTCGCCAGTGCGGACAGCGCCACGACCAGGGTGCCCACCAGACAGAACGTCAGGGTCGTGGCGTATTTGACCAGCAGCAGGCGGGTGCGGCCCGCGGGCGCCACCAGGAGATAGCGCAGCGTCCCGCCGTGCGCCTCACCGGCGAGGGAGTCACCCGCGATCACGCCGATGGACATCGGCAGAAAGAACGGCAGCGTCACCGCGAGCGAGGTGAAGACCAGGAAGAGGCCGTTGTTGGTGATCTGGGAGATGAACGCCGGGCCGCCCGGGCCGCCACCGCCGCCCGGCCCGCCGTCGCCCGTCTCGATCTTGACGGCGACGCCGACCAGGACCGGTACGCCCGCGAGCACCGCCAGCAGCGCGAGAGTGCGCCAGCGCCGGAACGTCGTCAGGATCTCGCTGCGCAGCAGACCCAGCGACCACAGCGGTCGGGGCGTGCGCAACGCCGCCTCAGCCTGCGACATCGAAGCCCTCCCCGGTCAGTTGCACGAAGACGTCCTCCAGCGAGGCGCGGTCCGTACCGAAGCCGCGGACGCGTACACCGGCGTGCACCAGCGCGGCGTTGAGATCCGCCAGGTCCGGCGGGTCCCCGCCCTCCGGACTGGCCATGGGCGCGTCCGCGTCCGGGAGTTCACCCGTCACCCGGTCGTCGGTGACCTGGAGGCCGGCCAGGCCGCGCTCCTTGAGGACCCGGACCGCGTCGGCCGTGTCGGGGGTGGTCACCGTCAGCCGGCCGTTGCCGCGCGAGTCGAGGACCGTGGCGGAGAGAGCGGCGACCGTGCCCTGGGTGATCAGCCGGCCGCGGGCCATCACCGCGGCATGGGTGCAGACCTGCTCGATCTCGTCGAGGAGATGGGAGGAGAGAAAGACGGTGGTGCCGTCCGCCGCCAGTTCGCGGATCAGGGCGCGGATCTCCCGCATGCCCTGGGGGTCCAGGCCGTTGGTCGGCTCGTCGAGGACCAGCAGCTCACGGGGCTGGAGCAGGGCCGCGGCCAGGCCGAGGCGCTGCTTCATGCCGAGGGAGTAGGCGCGCGCCTTCTTGCCGGCCGCGGCGGCCAGGCCCACCCGCTCCAGTGCATGGCCGACCCGCCCGGCACGGGTACGGGGATCGGCGAGCGGGTCGGCGGCGTCGAACCGCCGGAGGTTGTCCCGGCCGCTGAGGAAGCCGTAGAGCGCCGGTCCCTCGATGAGGGCCCCGACCTTGGGGAGCACCCGGCGGCCCGCGGCGGGCATCGGCTGCCCGAGCACCCGGGCGCTGCCGGCGCTGGCTTCGATCAGGCCCATCAGCATGCGGATGGTGGTGGTCTTGCCGGAGCCGTTGGGGCCGAGGAAGCCGAAGACGCTGCCGCGCGGTACGGCCAGATCGAGGCCGTCGACGGCGAGCTGGCCGCCGCGGTAGGCCTTGGTCAGCCCCCGCGTCTCGATCGCCGGGTCCCCGGCCGTCCGGGGGCCGGGCCCGTCGTCGGGCGGACGGGCGCCCTCGGACCCTGAGGCGGGCGGCGGTGGCATCGGCTCCCCCAACGTCGTACGGATGGGCCCACGGGCCGCGCCGTGCCACCCGCAAAGGGGTGGCACGGCGGTCCCGCGCTGCTGCGGTGGCCCGTTACTTGGCGGCGTTGGCCGCGTCGATCAGGGCCTGCTTGTCGACGGCGCCGACGTAGACCGTGCCGTGGTCCGTGACCAGGGCGTTGACCAGGCGAGTGCTGAAGACCCGGCCGGAGCCGAAGGAGCCGTTCACCTTCTCGCCGATGCTGTCCAGGAACTTGCCGGCGTCGCCGCCGGCGCCCTGGTCCTTGCCGGCGCCCTGGTCCTTGCCGGCGGGCAGGCCGGAGCCGTCGCCCTTGATCGTGGCGATGGACGTCCAGCCCTTGCCGAGGACGTTCAGCCCGCCCATGTCCTTCTTGACGTCCTTCACGGCCTTGTGGGACCGGATGCCCTTGCCGTGCTCGCGCTGCTCCTTCGCCCGTGCCTTGTCGCCCTCGACGACCTTGGCGCCCTTGGGCGGGGTGAAGGAGAACGTGCTCGCGGCGGGCTTGGCGAAGTCGACGTTGGTGTAGCCGACGTCGATGGCGGCCGCGCCACCGCTCTTGGGGGTCAGGGTGAACTTCAGCGGCACGCCGTTGTCGGCGTCCACCGCGACCCGGATCGAGCCGACCGTCGAGGCGGCCTGCTTGGGCTTGATCAGCAGCTGGTAGGCGTCCCGCCCGGCGACCTTGGCGGTGCCGTCGACGGTGACCGAGGTCGTGTCACCGGCCGCCTTCAGGGCCTGCTTCGCGAGGTCCTGCGGGGTGGCGTTCTTCAGGCCCTCGGGGAGGCCCTCGGCCGTCCGGTGCTGCTTGCCGTGCCGGCCGGCGGCGGGCGCGGTGCTGTGCAGCGCGGTGTTGCTGCCGCTGTCGTAGGCCCAGAGCTCGTTGCCGTTGTGGACCAGGCTGTACTCGGCGGCCTTGTCGACGATCGACACCCGCTGCTTCTCGGGGCCGTCGGCCGCGACGCGCAGCGTGTGCGCACCGGACGCCAGCTCCATCAGCTTGTTCTGGGGCGCTGCGGAGGCGCCGTCCTCGCCCTTCCCTGCGCCCTGGCCACCGCCGAAGCCGCCTGCTCCGCCACCGGCGCCCGGCAGGGACGGCAGACCGAGGTCCGTGGTGACCCGGACCGTCCCGGAGAGCTGCTGGACATCCGACTTGGCGACCTTGGCTATCAGGTCCTGTGCCGAGATTTTCGGCAGGTCCGGAGAACCGGAGCCGGCGAACGCCGGGACCAGCCCGATCGTGGCCGCCGCCACCCCCGCCACCGCGACGGGTACGGCGTACCGCACCGCCTTACGGCGCCCCGGGGAGCGCTCCCCGTCCCATCCTTCGGTGCCCTGTGTCGGTTCGTTCCGTGGCATCTGCCCTACCTCCGTCGTGTGCGGCGGTTGCTGCGCTGTCCACTCGTCCACCCCTGGGGCTCATGGTGGCCCCTCCGCCGCGCTCTGGTGTTTCCATCTCACCAAATCGCCTCGCGGATAACGTCACCCGGCGGGAGCAACTCGTCCTACTGCTGAGGTATGACGCACGGTCACCCGAGGGCGGAGTCCGTACAACGGGAGTCTGATCTTTCCCTAGGGGATGCGGGGGCAGGCTCTAGGGGTTGAGGGGGACGGGCTCCGGAGGCAGACCTCAGCCCGCCCGGTGCACCACCGCGTCGCAGAGCCCTTCGAGCGCCAACTTGGCCGTGCAGGACGACAGCGGCGCCAGCATCGCGCGGGCCTCCTGTGCATAGCGCACGGTGTCGCGGCGGGCCTCTTCGAGCGCCGGGTGGGCGCGCAGGCCGGCCAGTGCCTCGGCGTGCCGGGCGTCGTCGGTGAGGTCGCCCGCCAGCAGCTCGCACAGCGCACGGTCCTCGGGCGTACCGGAGTCGCTCTCGGCGCGCGCCCGCAGATGCAGCACGGGCAGCGTCGGAATGCCCTCCCGCAGGTCCGTGCCGGGGGTCTTGCCCGATTCATGCGAGTCGCTGGCGATGTCCAGGACGTCGTCGGCCAGCTGGAAGGCGGTGCCCAGCCGCTCGCCGTACTGGGTGAGGATGTTGACCGTCGACTCCTCGGCGCCCGACATCATCGCGCCGAACCGGCACGCGACGGCGATCAGCGAGCCGGTCTTGCCGGCGAGGACGTCCAGATAGTGGTCGATGGGATTGCGGCCGTCGCGCGGGCCCGCGGTCTCCAGGATCTGGCCGGTCACCAGGCGTTCGAACGCCTCGGCCTGGATCCGTACCGCCTCCGGCCCGAGGTCGGCGAGGATGTGCGAGGCGCGGGCGAACAGGAAGTCGCCGGTCAGCACCGCGACGGAGTTGCCCCAGCGGGCGTTGGCGCTGGCCACACCGCGGCGCACATCGGCCTCGTCCATCACGTCGTCGTGATACAGCGTCGCCAGATGCGTCAGCTCCACGACGACCGCGGAGGGCACCACGCCCGGGCTGTAGGGGTCACCGAATTGGGCGGCCAGCGTGACCAGCAGCGGCCTGAACCGCTTACCGCCCGCGCGCACGAGGTGCTGCGCGGATTCGGTGATGAACGGCACGTCGCTCTTGGTGGCCTCCAGCAGGCCCTCCTCGACAGCCGCCAACCCGGCCTGGACATCGGCCTCAAGAGCCTGGTCCCGCACGCTCAGCCCGAAGGGCCCGACGACGGTCACGAGGGGTACTCCTGTCTGCTGACGATCAAACTGAATGTCGATCTGTCGCTGTCTCCACCGTTGGCCAGCGTATCCGGTCGCAGTTCGATCACCGTGAGCGCCCGCCCCCCGATCCACCCGCGAAGGACAGCGACCCCGCCGCGGGTTCTGGATCACCTGTTGACGCGAGTGTGACGCGGGAGCATGGGGTCCGGCAACGACAAGAGTATTTCTGGCCGTCTTGTTGTCCGGCAAGGCCGACCGCCCGGCCCGTGCACGGCACACCGCGGCCCGGCACGGAGCACCGCGGCCAGGCCCCGGCTCGCCCCCGCCCACGGCCGGCTCGCCCCCGCGGCCGCAAGGGCAGCCCGCCGAGGGGACGTACGGCGTGCCGCCCCTCCGAATTCACCGCAGCGCAGGATGACTTCCCGCACGCGGGCGGGATCACGGGCCCCACAAGCAGCAGCGGGCCCCGCCCGGCCTCACCGGTACGCCCGCGCCACCGCCCGTGCCAGCCGCGGCGAGGCGAACTCCGTGCCGCACACGAAGCGCATCACCGGCCCGAACGAGGCGGCCGCCGGCAACCCCGTGAAGTACAGCCCCGGTACGGACGAGCGGAAGCCGGCGTCCAGCAGCGGCCCGCCGGCCCGCGTCACGATCCCGGTGCGCAGCCCCTGGCCCAGGAAGTCCAGTGCCGCCAGATCCATCCGGTAGCCCGTCGCGGCCAGCACATGGTCGGCGGCGACTTCCCCGCCCTGCCCGTCGGCGCCGCGCAGCGCCAGCACGGGGCGGCCGTCACGGACCGTCGCCCGTACGATCCGCCGCCCCTGCGTCACCTGCACCCGGCCGGTGAAACGGTCCCGCAGCCACCACGCACCCAGCGGGCCGAGCACCCGCCGCACCAGATACCGCCGGGCGGGCACCGGCAGCCGGCGAAAGGCGCCGGCGTAATGCGTCAGCGCATACAGCGACCAGGCGTTGCCGAACGGCGACGGCGGCCGCAGGCGGGGCTGGCGGTCCGGCGGCGCGCCGAAGCCCACCGCGGCGGGGCCGCGCGCCACCACCCGTACGGACGCCGCGCCCGCCTCGGCGAGCAGCACCGCGCTCTCCAGCGCCGACTGCCCGGCGCCGATCACGACCACCTTCCGACCGGCCAGCGCGGACAGATCGTGGTGCTGCGAACTGTGCGAGACCGGCCCCGTGGCGGACGGCCCGTCCGGGATCGCGGCGGCCAGCTCCGGCGGCAGCTGCGCCAGCCCGCTCAGGCCGGTGGCGACGACCACGGCCCGCGCGGCGACCTGTTCCCCGCTGTCCAGCTTCAGCTCGAAGCCGTCGCCCCGCCGGTCGACGGAGACCACCCTGACCTGCTCCAGATCGGGTACCAGCCGCTGCTGCACCCACTGTCCGTACCGGATGAACACCTCGACGGGGAGGATGTCCCAGTCCGAGGCGTAGGGCCCCTCCCCCGTCTCCGCGCAGAAGTCGCCGAGGGTGTGGCCGGGCTGCGGGGCGTCGATGCTGGAGGCCGCCGGCGTCGACTTGAGCAGCATGCCCGCGGGCATCTGCGTGCGCCAGCTCGCCATCGGCTGCCCGAAGACCCGCACCGGCAGGCCGCGCCCCCGTAGATGCGCGGCCGTCGACACGCCGTACGGACCGGCCCCGATGACCGCTACCGGAGTACTCACTTCGGTCCCTCCCCTTGCCTGAGTGGTGCCTCGGTACCCGCCCGGCGGCCCGCCCGCCGCAGCTGCATCAGATGTCTGGCGCCCGGCCCGACGGACCGCGCGAGCATCGTGAGGAACGGCAGCGGGTCATCGCCCGCGAACCACGCCAGCTCGGTGCCGGAGGCCCGCGCCGGAGCGTGCGGGG
Source organism: Streptomyces sp. NPDC048434 (assembly GCF_043200375.1). Taxonomy (NCBI): domain Bacteria; kingdom Bacillati; phylum Actinomycetota; class Actinomycetes; order Kitasatosporales; family Streptomycetaceae; genus Streptomyces; species Streptomyces sp. NPDC048434. The sequence continues at coordinate 115,869 of NZ_JBICXQ010000011.1, forward strand.
AGCGGGAGCCGCCGCGTCGGTATGCGAGCAGTGCGGGCAGATCGACGTTCTCGACGACGAAGCGGCGCCCGGTCCGCTGCGCGCCCCCGGGGACGGCGCGCCCGGTGAGGTCCAGGTGCTGGGCGCGTACGACGTCCACCCCGGCCGCGTTCTCGAAGAGCCGGAACTGGGCACCCATCCGGGGATTGAAGTCCAGCAGTTTGTACCGGCCGTCGCGGCGGTCGAACCGCCAGTCCAGATCGGCGATGCCGGTGAACCCGATGCGGTGGATGAACTCTTCCGTCATCGTGGCGAGTTCCGGGTTGTCGACGACGTACGCACAGGCCGTCATGCCGGCGTGCGGCGGCCAGGAGCGCACCTTGACGCCGGTGAACAACGTCAGCGGCGCACCGCCCGCGCCGAAGCAGGCGTGCACGATCCAGTCCTCGGCCTGCTCCCGCGGCAGATACTCCTGGAGGATCACGCCCGGCCGCGGGCCCCAGTCACGGGCCAGATCCAGCAACTGTTCCGGCCCTCCTATCCGGGTCGTACCGCCGACGGCCGGCCTCTTGCGCCGTACGAACGCCTCGCGGTTCTTGGCCACCACCGGGAAGCGCGCCCGCCCGGCGTACGCCTCGATGTCCGCGTACGAGCCGGGGAAAACGGCGGCCGGCGAGGGCACCCCGTGTGCGACGCACAGCTCGTGCAGGCCCTGTTTGCTGGCCAGCCGGCGCGGCAGACCGGGAGCGACCCGGGGAAAGAGGAACGATCCGGCGAGCGCCTCGGCATGCTCGGCTATCAGTACGGCCGCCTCTTCGTCGGTGGGGAGCAGCAGCGTCGGCCGGCCGATCCGCCGGCCGATCCGCAGCAGCCCCGTCACCAGCCGGTTCGGCTCCTCCCGCCCGGTGGTCGGCCAGACGAAGCGGCCACGGAGGTAGCGGGAGACGGCCGCCGGTGTGAAGCGGTCCTCCGTCACGGCGTACATGGGCACACCGAGCCGCCCCAGACTGCGGATCGCCCCCACACCGCCGTGGTGCAGGGGGTAAGCCCCGATCTTCACGATCAGTCCCGGAACGCTCCGGTCGACCGCGAGCCGTGCGCCACTGCGAGCCACGTGTCCCCCCAACGGAACGTCCCACCCCGGCCCGTGCCAGGAAAGGAAGCTAGGCCCGAATTGCGTAGTGCAGCAAGGCTTTTCCGGACATTGCCGATGCTTGGGGGCGCATCACACGGCGCACCCGCCGTCCGGATTCGTACGCCTCCACGTCCTCGCGCCCCATGACCGTCCCGCCCGTCCCCGCCCGGCCGTACGCTGATCGTCGGCACCGCCGGCCCGCGGGCCACCAGGCCCGGCCGGCCCGGTCGCCCACCGGCGACGAACGCGAGGAGCTGTCCATGCCCGAGCAGAGCCCGTTCGACCTGGCGGAAGGCGATCCCTTCGGCCCGCACAACCTGCCCTACGGCGTCTTCAGCACCGCCGACGCGCCCGGTCAGCGCCGCATCTGCGTCCGCTACGGCACCCAGGTCCTCGATCTGAGCGCACTGCCGAGCGCGCTGCCCGCCGCCATCCATCCGCATGCCGAGCTGCTCGCGGCCCCGACCCTCAACCCGCTGCTGGCCGCCGGCCGCCCCGTCTGGCAGCAGATCCGGGCTGCCGTCCGCAGCGCCGTGACCGACCCGGCGCACCGCGACGAGGTGGCGCCGCTGCTCCATCCGCTCGCCGAGGTCACACTGCACCTCCCGTTCGAGGTCGCCGACTACGTCGACTTCTACGCCAGCGAGCACCACGCCACCAACGTCGGCCGGATCTTCCGCCCGGACGCCGCCGCGCTGACCCCCAACTGGAAGCATCTGCCGATCGGTTACCACGGCCGGGCGGGCACCGTCGTCGTCAGCGACACCCCGGTCGTACGGCCCCACGGCCAGCGCAAGGCCCCCGCGGACGACGCGCCCACCTTCGGCCCCTCGCTCCGCCTCGACATCGAGGCCGAGATCGGCTTTGTCGTCGGTACGCCCTCCACGCTGCACGAACCCGTCGGGCTGGACGCCTTCCGCGACCATGTCTTCGGCGTCTGCCTCCTCAACGACTGGTCCGCACGCGACATCCAGGCCTGGGAGTACGTGCCGCTCGGCCCCTTCCTGGGCAAGTCCTTCGCCACCTCCGTCTCCGCCTGGATCACCCCGCTCGACGCCCTCGACGAGGCCCGTACGCCGCCGCCCGCCCGGGACGTCCCGCTGCTGCCCTACCTCGACGACGCGGGCGCGGAGCCGGGCGGCATCGACATCCGCATCGAGGTGCGCATCAACGGCAAGACCGTCTCCCGGCCGCCGTTCTCCACCATGTACTGGACGGCCGCCCAGCAGCTCGCCCATATGACCGTGAACGGCGCCTCGCTCCGCAGCGGCGACCTGTTCGCCTCCGGCACCGTCTCCGGGCCCGACCCCGACCAGCTCGGCTGTCTGCTCGAACTCACCCAGGGCAAGGGCCCCTACCTCCAGGACGGCGACGAGGTCACCCTCACCGCCTGGGCGCCCGGCCCCGAGGGCGCCCGGATCGGCCTGGGCGAGGTCACCGGCCGCATCCTGCCCGCGGTATGACCGGCGCACCGCTCACCCTGCCGGAGGAGCTGCTGCTGCTCGCCCTCGACCCGGTACGCGGCCGGTCGCTGAACCACACCAAGTACCTGCGCTACGGGCTGGCCGGCGCGGCGCTGGCCGACCTGGAGGAGGCCGGGCGGATCGCCGTCGAGGGCCGCGACCGGATCACGGTGACCAACCCGCTGCCGCTGGGCGATCCGGTGCTGGACGGCGCGCTGGCGGCGCTGCCCGACCCGGCCAAGCAGCGCAGCGGCGTCAAGGCGCAGCGCTGGGTGCGCGGCGCCGGGCGGCCGGTCCAGGAGCTGTGTCTGCGCCGGCTGGAGGAGCGGGGCGCACTGCGCAGGGAGACCCGGCGGGCCCTGGGGCTCTTCCCGTACGAGCGCTTCCCGGCCGGGGCGGTGGACCTCATCGGCCCGGCCAGGGACCGCTTCGCCGCGGCGCTCGGAGCCGGGTTCCCGGACCGCCGCAGCCGGCTGATCGCCGCGCTGGCCTCGGCGACCGACCTGGACCGCAAACTCCTGCTGAGCCGCGAGTACCGTCCCGTACGGCGCGAGATGAAGCGGCTGGCGCGGGAGATCTGGACGGCCCATGCGGTGCAGCGCGCGGTACGGCGGGACAAGGAGGCGGCGTCGAATGCGGCCTCCGGCTGAGCGGGACCGAGATGCCCCGCTTGCACCCATACGCCCCCTTCTGTGCGCTCCTACGTCACAGCCCCACACCAAGTCCGTACCGGCGTTGCCGCAATCCGGGCCGCGGCCCGGACCGTCGTCCGGTGCCGCTGCTAGCCTCACGTGTCCCTGACCCACAACGGAGGAGACGTACGTGCGCAAGGCAGCACAGATCGCCGGGGCGGCAGCCATCGCCGCGATGCTGCTCAGCGGTTGCGGAAGCAGCGGCGACAACGGCAGCGACAGCAAGCCGAGCAAGACGCCGCAGGCCGCGCCGTCGACTCCGGGAGGCGCCGACAAGCCCGCGAGCCCGGGTGCCGTCGAGGGTGCCTGGAAGGCCGGCTCGGGCAGCAGCCCGCAGGTCCTCGTGATCACCAAGGGCACCGTGGCCTTCAGCAACGGGCACAAGTCCGCGTGTCTGGGCAAGGTCCAGGAGATGGCCGGGGTGACCATGGCCGCCCTCAAGTGCACCGACGGGGACACCACCCGCACCATGGGCGCCCTCAAGCCCGGCGCTGACGGCAAGACCCTGACCGTCGACTGGAAGAACGGCCCCACCGAGAAGTACACCAAGTCCAGCGACGGCAGCGTGAAGATCCCCGACATGCCGCAGCTGCCGAGCGGTATGCCCAAGAGCTGACCGCCCCGCCGGATGACGGACGGCCGCCGCCCGGAACCCCCCGAGGGCTCCGGGCGGCGGCCGTTGCCGTGCCGCGCCGCCGGTTCTCAGCGCACGAAGACCCCGGCCTGGCCGGCCAGGTCGAGGAAGTACTGCGGCGCCAGGCCGAGCACCAGCGTGGCCGTGACGCCGATGGCGATGGCCGTGGTGGTCAGCGGGCTGGGCACCGCGACGGTCGGGCCGTCCGCCTTGGGCTCGTTGAAGAACATCAGCACGATGACGCGGATGTAGAAGAACGCGGCGATGGCCGACGAGAGCACACCGACGACCACCAGCCAGCCCGCGCCGCTCTGCGCCGCCGCCTTGAAGACCGCGAACTTTCCGGCGAACCCGGAGGTCAGCGGGATACCGGCGAAGGCCAGCAGAAAGACCGCGAAGACCGCGGCCACCAGCGGTGAACGCCGGCCGAGCCCGGCCCACTTGGACAGCGCGGTGGCCTCGCCGCCCGCGTCCCGCACCAGGGTGACGACGGCGAAGGCGCCGAGGGTCACGAAGGAGTAGGCGCCGAGGTAGAAGAGCACCGAGGAGATGCCCTCCTCGCTGGTGGCGATGACACCGGCGAGGATGAAGCCGGCGTGCGCGATGGAGGAGTAGGCCAGCAGCCGCTTGATGTCGGTCTGGGTGATGGCGACGATCGCGCCGCCCAGCATCGTGATGATCGCGACGCCCCACATCACCGGCTGCCAGTCCCAGCGCAGGCCCGGCAGGGCGACGTACAGCAGACGCAGCAGCGCGCCGAAGGCCGCGACCTTGGTGGCGGCCGCCATGAAGCCGGTGACCGGGGTCGGCGCGCCCTGATAGACGTCCGGGGTCCACATGTGGAACGGAATCGCGCCGACCTTGAAGAGCAGCCCCATGAGCACCAGCGCCGCACCGATCAGCAGCAGGGCGTCATTGCCCATCGTGCCGGCCAGCGCCGGATCGATCTGCTTGGCGCCGTCCGAGACCACCTCGGCGATCCCGGCGTAGGTGACCGTGCCCGCGTAGCCGTACAGCAGGGCCACGCCGAACAGCAGGAACGCCGACGAGAAGGCGCCGAGGAGGAAGTACTTCACCGCGGCCTCCTGCGACAGCAGCCGCTGGCGGCGGGCCAGCGCACACAGGATGTACAGCGGGAGGGAGAAGACCTCCAGCGCGATGAAGAGCGTCAGCAGATCGTTGGCCGCCGGGAAGACCAGCATGCCGCCGACCGCGAAGAGCACGATCGGGAAGACCTCGGTGGTGGTGAACCCCGCCTTCACCGCGGCCTGTTCGGCGGCGCCGCCGGGGACGGCCGCGGCCTGCGCGGCGAAGGAGTCCACCCGCTTGCCGTGCGCCGCCGGGTCGAGCCGGCGCTCGGCGAAGGTGAAGACGGCGATCAGGGACACCAGCAGGATCGTGCCCTGCAGGAACAGGGCCGGGCCGTCGACGGCGAGGGCACCCATGGCGGCGATATGCGCCTTGGACGAGCCGAAGCCGCCGGCCGCCAGGCCGATCACCGCGGCGAACGCGGCGGCCAGCGCCACCACGGTCAGCAGCAGCTGGGAGTAGTAGCGGTTGCGGCGCGGCACGAACGCCTCGACGAGGATGCCGAGCACCGCCGCGCCGAGGACGATCAGCGTCGGCGCCAGCTGGGCGTACTCGATGTGCGGCGCCGGGATCTTGCCCGGTGCACCGGCCGCGACTGTCCACAGGCTGTGGACACTTGCCACGGAACTCATTTCGCGGCCTCCCCGTCTTGATCACGCACGGCATGGCCGGACCGGCCTCCGCCGGGCACGGCGTCCACCTGCACTGTGGGCTTGGGATCCTTCTTGTCCACGACGGACAGGGTGTGGCCCACCGCCGGATTGACGAGGTCGGTGAGCGGCTTCGGGTACACCCCGAGGAAGAGCAGCAGCGCGATCAGCGGCGCCACCACCACCAGCTCCCGCACCCGGAGGTCCGGCATGCTCTTCACCTCGGCCTTCACCGGCCCGGTCATCGTCCGCTGGTAGAGGACGAGGACGTACAGCGCGGCGAGGACGATGCCGAGGGTGGCGATGATGCCGATCACCGGATAGCGGCTGAACGTGCCGACCAGGACCAGGAATTCGCTGACGAACGGCGCCAGGCCCGGCAGCGACAGGGTGGCGAGGCCGCCGATGAGGAACGTACCGGCGAGGACCGGGGCGACCTTCTGGACGCCGCCGAAGTCCGCGATCAGCCGCGAGCCGCGGCGGCTGATCAGGAAGCCGGCGACCAGCATCAGCGCGGCGGTCGAGATGCCGTGGTTGACCATGTAGAGCGTCGCGCCGCTCTGGCCCTGGGACGTCATCGCGAAGATGCCCAGGATGATGAAGCCGAAGTGGGAGATCGAGGCGTAGGCGATCAGCCGCTTGATGTCCCGCTGGGCGACCGCCAGCAGCGCGCCGTACAGCACGCTGATCAGCGCGAGGACGAGGATGACCGGGGTGGCCCAGCTGCTGGCCTCGGGGAAGAGCTGGAGGCAGAAGCGGAGCATCGCGAACGCGCCGACCTTGTCGACCACCGCGGTGATCAGCACCGCGACCGGTGACGTGGACTCGCCCATGGCGCCGGGCAGCCAGGTGTGCAGCGGCCACAGCGGCGCCTTCACCGCGAAGGCGAAGAAGAAGCCGAGGAAGAGCAGCCGTTCGGTGCCGGTGGAGATCTCCAGCTTGCCGGCCGCCCGCGCCTCGACGATCTGCTGCAGCGAGAAGGTGCCCGTGCCGAGCTGGTGGGCGGTGACCGCATAGAGGCCGATCACCGCGGCCAGCATGATCAGCCCGCCGGCGAGGTTGTAGAGCAGGAACTTCACCGCGGCGTACGACCGCCGGCTCGCGGACTGCTCCTCGCCGTCCCCGCCCGCCCGGTCCCCGAAGCCGCCGATGAGGAAGTACATCGGGATCAGCATGGCTTCGAAGAAGATGTAGAAGAGGAAGACGTCGGTGGCCTCGAAGGAGATGACCACCATCGCCTCGACGGCCAGGATCAGCGCGAAGAAGCCCTGGGTGGGCCGCCAGCGCCGGTTGGGCGTGGCCTCCTCCAGGGGGTCGGCGTCATGCCAGCCGGCCAGGATGATGAAGGGGATCAGCAGGGTGGTCAGCGCGATCAGGGCGACCGCGATGCCGTCCACGCCGAGTTCGTAGCGGACGCCGAAGTCGCTGATCCAGGCGTGCGACTCGGTGAGCTGGAAGGGGCCCTTGGCGCCGGGGTCGAAGCGGAACCCGACCACCAGCGCCAGCGCGAAGGTGACCAGCGAGAACAGCAGCGCGAGCCATTTGGCCGCGGTGCGCTTGGCGGCGGGCAGCGCGGCGGTGGCGATCGCACCGATCGCCGGCACCGCGGCGACCGCCGTCAGCAGGGGAAACGACATGGCTCAGACACCCCTCATCAGCAGGGTCGCGGCAACGAGAACGGCGGCCCCGCCCAGCATCTGGACCGCGTACGAACGGACGAATCCGGTCTGCAACCGGCGCAGCAGGCCGGAGAGTCCGCCCATCGAGGCCGCCGTGCCGTTGACCGCGCCGTCCACCAGGGAGCGGTCGAGCTGGACGAGCGTGCCGGTGAGCTCTTCGCCGCCGCGTACGAAGACGACGTGGTTGAAGTCGTCCTGGAGCAGATCGCGGCGGGCGGCCCGGGTCAGCAGCGAGCCGCGCGGGGCGAGCGCCGGAACGGGCTTGCGGCCGTACATCAGCCAGGCGATGCCGACGCCGATGAGCAGTACCACGATCGTGGCGGCGGTGACCGTGGTGGCGGTGACCGGGGAGTGGCCGTGCGCGAACGAGGTGACCGGCTCCAGCCACTTCACAAAGGCCTCGTTGATGCTGAACAGCCCGCCCGCGAAGACCGATCCGATGGCCAGCACGATCATCGGGAACGTCATGACCTTCGGCGACTCGTGCGGATGCACCTCGTCGGGATTCCAGCGCTTCTCACCGAAGAACGTCATCAGCATCACCCGCGTCATGTAGAACGCGGTGATCGCTGCGCCCAGCAGGGCCGCGCCGCCGAGGACCCAGCCCTCGGTGCCGCCCTTGGCGAACGCCGCCTCGATGATCTTGTCCTTGGAGAAGAAGCCGGACAGACCGGGGAAGCCGATGATCGCCAGATAGCCGAGACCGAAGGTGACGAAGGTGACCGGCATGTACTTCCGCAGGCCGCCGTAACGGCGCATGTCCACCTCCTCGTTCATCCCGTGCATCACGGAACCGGCACCGAGGAAGAGGCCCGCCTTGAAGAAGCCGTGGGTGACCAGATGCATGATCGCGAAGGCGTAGCCGACCGGGCCGAGGCCGGCGGCCATGATCATGTAGCCGATCTGCGACATCGTCGAGCCGGCCAGCGCCTTCTTGATGTCGTCCTTGGCGCAACCGACGATCGCACCGAAGAGGAGCGTGACCGCACCGACCACGACCACCGCCAGCTGGGCGGTGGGCGCGGCATTGAAGATCGCCCCGGAGCGGGTGATCAGATACACGCCGGCGGTGACCATCGTGGCGGCGTGGATCAGGGCCGAGACCGGGGTCGGGCCCTCCATCGCATCGCCGAGCCAGGACTGCAGCGGTACCTGCGCCGACTTGCCGCAGGCGGCCAGCAGCAGCATCAGCCCGATGGCGGTCAGCTTGCCCTCGGAAGCGTCACCGGTGGCGGCGAGCACCGGGCCGAAGGCGAAGGTCCCGAACGTCGTGAACATCAGCATGATCGCGATGGACAGGCCCATATCGCCGACGCGGTTGACCAGGAACGCCTTCTTGGCGGCGGTGGCCGCGCTCGGCTTGTGCTGCCAGAACCCGATCAGGAGGTACGAGGCGAGGCCGACGCCCTCCCAGCCGACGTACAGCAGAAGGTAGTTGTCGGCGAGGACGAGCAGCAGCATCGCCGCGAGGAAGAGATTGAGGTAGCCGAAGAAGCGGCGGCGCCGCTCGTCGTGCTCCATATAGCCGATCGAGTAGATGTGGATCAGCGATCCGACACCGGTGATCAGCAGGACGAAGGTCATCGACAGCTGGTCGAGCTGGAAGGCGATATCGGCCCGGAAGCCGCCGACCGGGATCCAGCTGAACAGATGCTGGTGCAGCGCACGGTCCTCGGCCCCCTTGCCGAGCATGCCGGCGAAGAGCACCACCCCGACGGCGAACGACGCCACCGAGAACAGCGTGCCGATCAAGTGACCGGTGCGGTCGAATCGTTTGCCGCCGCACAACAGCAGGGCCGCACCGACCAGCGGTGCCGCGACAAGCAGCGCGATCAAGTTCTCCACTTTGTGCGACCCCTTACAGCTTCATCAGGCTGGCGTCGTCGACCGAGGCCGTATGACGGGTGCGGAAGATCGACACGATGATCGCCAGACCGACCACGACCTCGGCCGCGGCGACGACCATCGTGAAGAAGGCGATGATCTGGCCGTCCAGATTCCCGTGCATCCGCGAGAAGGTGACGAAGGCGAGATTGCAGGCGTTGAGCATCAGCTCGATGCACATGAACACCACGATGGCGTTCCGCCTGATCAGCACCCCGGCCGCACCGATGGTGAACAACAGGGCGGCGAGATAGAGGTAGTAGACCGGGTTCATTTCTTGGCCCCCTCCTTGCGCTCCTTCGGTGTCACGCCACCGGACGACGAGGACCGGGGCTCATCGGAACCCCGGCCCAGCCAGTCCTCGGAGCGCTCCTCCAGCGCCTTCAGCTCGGCGAGCGACTCGCCGGACACATCGCGGACCTGGCCGCGCTCCCGCAGCGTCGGGCTGACGGTCAGTTCGGACGTGGTGCCGTCGGGCAGCAGGCCCGGGATGTCGACGGCGTTGTGCCGGGCGTACACCCCCGGGGCGGGCAGCGGCGGCACCTGCTTGCCCTCGCGGACCCGCGCCTCGGACTGCTCACGCTGGGACTTGGCGCGCTCCGTACGCTCCCGGTGGGTCAGCACCATCGCGCCGACGGCCGCCGTGATCAGCAGCGCACCGGTGATTTCGAAGGCGAAGACGTACTTGGTGAAGATGAGCGCGGCCAGGCCCTGCACATTGCCGCCGGCGTTGGCCTCGCCCAGGCCGTTGAACTCCTTGAGCGAGGCATTGCCGATACCGGCGATCAGCAGGATCCCGAAGCCGATGCCCAGTCCGGCGGCGAGCCAGCGCTGGCCCTTGAGCGTCTCCTTGAGGGAGTCCGCCGCGGTGACACCGACCAGCATGACGACGAACAGGAACAGCATCATGATCGCGCCCGTATAGACGACGATCTGGACGACGCCGAGGAAGTACGCGCCGTTGGCGAGGTAGAAGACCGCCAGGACGATCATGGTGCCGGCCAGCGAGAGGGCGCTGTGCACGGCCCGCTTCATCAGGATCGTGGACAGCGCGCCGCTGACGGCGACGATGCCCAGGATCCAGAACTGCACGGCCTCTCCGGTGGAGGCCGCGGCGGCGAGCCCGGTCATGCGGTCGCCTCCTTCCCCTGGGCGTTCCCGTCGGCCTTCTCACCCTTGGAGGACGCGACCTGACGGACGGCCCCCGGGGCGGCCTCGGTCACCAGGCCCTGGTAGTAGTCCTTCTCCGTCATGCCGGGGTAGATCGCATGCGGCGAGTCGACCATCGTCTCCTCCAGGCCCGCGAGCAGCTCCTCCTTGGTGTAGATGAGCGATTCACGGGACCGGTCGGCGAGTTCGTACTCGTTGGTCATCGTCAGTGCGCGGGTCGGGCAGGCCTCCACGCACAGGCCGCACAGGATGCAGCGCAGGTAATTGATCTGGTAGACGCGGCCGTAGCGCTCGCCCGGGGAGTAGCGCTCCTCGTCGGTGTTGTCCGCGCCCTCGACGTAGATCGCGTCCGCCGGGCAGGCCCAGGCGCACAGCTCGCAGCCGATGCACTTCTCCAGCCCGTCCGGATGGCGGTTGAGCTGATGCCGGCCGTGGAAACGCGGCGCCGTCGGTTTCTTCTCCTCCGGGTACTGCTCGGTCAGCCGCTTCTTGAACATGGCCTTGAAGGTCACGCCGAAGCCGGCCACGGGGTTCTGGAACTCAGGCACCGTCGCCCCCCTTTCCGTCGTTTCCGTTTTCGTCACTGACAGTGTCCGGCCCGCCACTGACAATCAGCTCGCGATCACGGCGCGGCCGGCGTCGTGGCACGGGCGGCAGGCTCTGTCCGGGCAGCGGGGGCACGGGGAAGCCGCCGGCCATCGCGTCGAAGGCCCCGTCGCCGTCCGTCTCCTCCTCCTTCTCACCGCGCCGGAAGAAGTCCACGAGGAGGGAGAGCAGCAGCAGCAGGACGGCGCCGCCGGCGACGTAGAGCACGATCTGGGAGAAGTGGTAGCCCTCGTTCTTCAGCGCCCGGACCGTGGCGACCAGCATCAGCCAGACCAGCGAGACCGGGATCAGGACCTTCCAGCCCAGCTTCATGAACTGGTCGTAGCGCACCCGCGGGAGGGTGCCGCGCAGCCAGATGAAGAAGAACAGCAGCAGCTGCACCTTGATCGTGAACCAGAGCAGCGGCCACCAGCCGTGGTTCGCGCCCTCCCAGAACGTGGAGATCGGCCAGGGGGCCTTCCAGCCGCCCAGGAAGAGCGTGATCGCGACCGCCGAGACGGTGACCATGTTGATGTACTCGGCGAGCATGAACATCGCGAACTTGATGGACGAGTACTCGGTGTTGAAGCCGCCGACGAGGTCGCCCTCGGACTCCGGCATGTCGAAGGGCGCACGGTTGGTCTCGCCCACCATCGCGACGATGTAGATGATGAAGGACACCGGCAGCAGCAGGACGTACCACCTGTTCTGCTGCGACTCCACGATGGTCGAGGTCGACATCGACCCGGAGTAGAGGAACACCGCCGCGAACGACATGCCCATCGCGATCTCGTACGAGATCATCTGCGCACACGAGCGCAGCCCGCCGAGCAGCGGATAGGTCGAGCCGGACGACCAGCCCGCCAGCACGATGCCGTAGATGCCGACCGAGGCCGTGGCCAGGATGTAGAGGATGCCGATCGGCAGGTCGGTCAGCTGCATCGGAGTGCGGACGCCGAAGACCGAGATCTCGTTGCCGGCCGGGCCGAAGGGGATCACCGCGATCGCCATGAAGGCCGGGATGGCCGCCACGACCGGCGCGAGGATGTAGACCACCTTGTCGGCCCGCTTGACGACCAGGTCCTCCTTCAGCATCAGCTTGATGCCGTCGGCGAGGGACTGGAGCATCCCCCAGGGGCCGTGCCGGTTGGGGCCGATGCGCAGCTGCATCCAGGCGACGACCTTGCGTTCCCAGACGATCGAGAACAGCACCGTCAGCATCAGGAACGCGAAGCAGAAGACCGCCTTGATGACGACCAGCCACCACGGGTCGCGGCCGAACATCGACAGATCTTCCTGCGCCAGCGCGCTTCCGGCAGCGGCGAGTTGATCGAGCTGCTGCATCATGCGTCCACCTCCTCGGCCGGCTCCGGGGTGCCCGGGGCGGCGGAGATCTTCACCAGGTCACCGGGTTGCGCCCCGGTGTCGGCGGCGACGCCGCCGCCCGTGGAGTTGAGCGGCAGCCACACCACCCGGTCGGGCATCGGGGTGACCTTGAGCGGCAGCTGGACCGAGCCGGCCGGCCCGGTGACCGCCAGCAGGTCACCGTCCTTGACCCCGGTCTCCTCCGCGGTGGTCTGCGACAGCCGGGCGAGGGCGGCGTGCCGGGTGCCGGCCAGCGCCTCATCGCCTTCCTGGAGCAGTCCCTGGTCCAGCAGGAGCCGGTGCCCGGCGAGGACGGCCTCGCCGCTGTCGGGCCGGGGCAGCGGCCGCCCGGTCTCCACGGGCTCGCCCGCGTAGGGGCCGTCCCAGCCGCCGAGCCGGTCCAGTTCGCGGCGTACGGAGCGGATGTCCGGCAGCGCCAGATGGACGTCGAGGGCGTCGGCGAGCATGTGCAGGACCCGGGAGTCCGACAGCAGATGCCGGCGGGTCATCTGGTCCGGCTTGAGGGCGGCCTCGAACAGCCGCGCCCGGCCTTCCCAGTTGAGGAACGTTCCGGCCTTCTCGACCACGGCCGCCACCGGGAAGACCACATCCGCCCGCTCGGTGACCTGCGAGGGCCGCAGCTCCAGGCTGACCAGGAAGCCGACCTCGTCCAGGGCGGTCAGCGCACGGGCCGGGTCCGGCAGGTCCGCCACCTCGACGCCCGCCACGAGCAGCGCGCCGAGCTCACCGGTCGCCGCGGCCTCGATGATCTGGCCGGTGTCCCGGCCGTGCCGGTGCGGCAGCGCGGCCACGCCCCAGGCGGCCGCGACCTCGTCGCGGGCCCGCGGGTCGGTGGCCGGCCGGCCACCGGGCAGCAGACCGGGCAGCGCGCCCGCCTCGACGGCGCCGCGTTCGCCCGCCCGCCGTGGGATCCACACCAGCCGGGCGCCGGTGGCGCGGGCGGCGCGGACGGCGGAGGTCAGTGCGCCGGGCACGGCCGCCAGCCGCTCGCCGACGACGATCACCGCGCCGTCGGCCCGCAGCGCCTCGGCCGCCGCCTGCCCCTCGCCGTCCAGGCCGACGCCGCCCGCCAGCGCGTCCAGCCATTCGGTCTCGGTGCCGGGTGCGGACGGCAGCAGCGTGCCACCGGCCTTGATCAGCCCGCGCGAGGCGTGACCGGCCAGCCCGTAGGTGCGCTGGCCGCTCCTGCGATGCGCCTTGCGCAGCCGCAGGAAGACGCCGGGCGCCTCCTCCTCCGCCTCGATACCGGCCAGCAGGACGGCCGGTGCCTTCTCCAGCGCGGTGTACGTGACGCCCGTTCCGCCCCCGGTCTCCGTCCCGGAGGTGCCCCCGAGATCCCGGCCGCGGCCGGCGACCCGGGACGCCAGGAAGTCGGCCTCCTCGGCGCTGTGCACCCGCGCCCGGAAGTCGATGTCGTTGGTGTTCAGCGCGATCCGGGCGAACTTGGCGTAGGCGTAGGCGTCCTCGACGGTCAGCCGGCCGCCGGTCAGCACACCGGTGCGTCCCCTGGCCGCGGACAGTCCGCGGGCCGCCGCCTCCAGGGCCTCGGGCCAGCTCGCCGGCTCCAGTTCGCCGGACTCCGGGTTGCGCACCAGGGGGTGCTCCAGCCGGTCGCGCTGCTGCGCGTACCGGAAGGCGAACCGTCCCTTGTCGCAGATCCACTCCTCGTTGACCTCGGGGTCGTTCGCCGCCAGCCGCCGCATGACCTTGCCGCGCCGGTGGTCCGTACGGGTCGCACAGCCGCCCGCGCAGTGCTCGCACACCGACGGCGAGGAGACCAGGTCGAAGGGGCGGGAGCGGAAGCGGTACGCGGCGGAGGTGAGCGCGCCGACCGGGCAGATCTGGATGGTGTTGCCGGAGAAGTACGACTCGAAGGGGTCGCCCTCTCCGGTGCCGACCTGCTGGAGGGCGCCGCGCTCGACCAGCTCGATCATCGGGTCGCCGGCGATCTGGTTGCTGAAGCGGGTGCAGCGCGCACACAGCACGCACCGCTCGCGGTCCAGCAGCACCTGCGTGGAGATCGGCACCGGCTTCTCGAAGGTGCGCTTCTTGCCCTCGAAGCGCGAATCCGGGTCGCCGACCTGCATCGCCTGGTTCTGCAGCGGGCACTCGCCGCCCTTGTCGCAGACCGGGCAGTCCAGCGGGTGGTTGATCAGCAGCAGCTCCATCACGCCGCGCTGGGCCTTCTCGGCCACCGGCGAGGTGAGCTGCGACTTGACGACCATGCCGTCGGTGCAGGTGATGGTGCAGGAGGCCATCGGCTTGCGCTGGCCCTCGACCTCGACGATGCACTGCCGGCAGGCACCCGCCGGGTCCAGCAGCGGGTGGTCGCAGAACCGCGGGATCTCGATACCGAGGAGCTCGGCGGCACGGATGACCAGCGTCCCCTTGGGGACGGAGATCTCGATGCCGTCGATCGTCAGGGTGACGAGGTCCTCCGGCGGGATCGCCGCCTCGCCGCCCCCGGAGGGAGCATTTGTCGTGACGGTCATGCCTTCACCCCCAGGTGAGCGTCGTTGTCGGCCCACAGGGTCGACCTGGCCGGGTCGAAGGGGCAGCCCTTGCCGGTGATGTGCTGCTCGTACTCCTCGCGGAAGTACGTGAGCGAGGAGAAGATCGGCGAGGCGGCGCCGTCGCCGAGGGCGCAGAAGGACTTGCCGTTGATGTTGTCGGCGATGTCGTTCAGCTTGTCGAGGTCGTCCATCCGGCCCTTGCCGGCCTCGATGTCGCGCAGCAACTGCACCAGCCAGTACGTCCCTTCGCGGCAGGGCGTGCACTTACCGCAGGACTCGTGGGCGTAGAACTCGGTCCAGCGGGTGACCGCCCGTACGACACAGGTGGTCTCGTCGAAGCACTGCAGCGCCTTGGTGCCGAGCATCGAGCCGGCCGCGCCGACGCCCTCGTAGTCGAGGGGGACGTCGAGGTGCTCGTCGGTGAACATCGGCGTCGAGGAACCGCCCGGCGTCCAGAACTTCAGCCGGTGGCCGCGGCGCATGCCGCCGCTCATGTCCAGCAGCTGGCGCAAGGTGATGCCCAACGGGGCTTCGTACTGGCCCGGGTTGGTCACATGGCCGCTGAGCGAGTAGAGCGTGAAGCCCGGGGACTTCTCGCTGCCCATCGACCTGAACCAGTCCTTGCCCTTGTTCATGATCGCGGGAACCGACGCGATGGACTCGACGTTGTTCACGACGGTGGGGCAGGCGTAGAGGCCCGCCACCGCCGGGAAGGGCGGCCGCAGCCGGGGCTGGCCGCGGCGGCCCTCCAGGGAGTCGAGCAGCGCGGTTTCCTCACCGCAGATGTACGCGCCGGCGCCCGCGTGCACGATCACATCGAGGTCGAGGCCCGAGCCCAGGATGTTCTTCCCGAGGTAGCCCGCCGCATAGGCCTCCCGTACGGCCTCGTGCAGCCGCCGCAGGACGGGCACGACCTCACCGCGCAGATAGATGAAGGCGTGGTTCGAGCGGATCGCATGGCAGGCGATCACGATCCCCTCGATGAGGGAGTGCGGGTTCGCGAAGAGAAGGGGGATGTCCTTGCAGGTCCCGGGCTCCGACTCGTCGGCGTTGACGACCAGGTAGTGCGGTTTGCCGTCGCCCTGCGGGATGAACTGCCACTTCATCCCGGTCGGGAAGCCCGCGCCGCCGCGGCCGCGCAGCCCGGAGTCCTTGACGTAGGCGATGACGTCGTCCGGAGGCATCGCGAGCGCCTTGCGCAGGCCCTCGTAGCCCTCGTGCCGGCGGTAGGTCTCCAGCGTCCAGGGTTCGGGCCGGTCCCAGAAGGCGGACAGGACGGGCGTCAGAAGCTTCTCCGGGTTGGTCTCCCCGCCGGCCTCCGGCCGTGAGGCGCCGCCGTGTTCGGCTGCCACTGTCATCACTCCCCCTCCTCTGCTGTGGGACCGGCCGGGTGCTGCTCGTCCGAGGCCGAGGTCTGCTGCGGTGCGTCGTGGGAGCTGGGGTGTCCCGAGGGCGCCTCGTCGGCGGGGTGGCCGGACGGGGGCTCGTCGGTGGGACCGTCGGTGGTGGCGCGCGGCGCGATGACGTGGTCGGCACCGCGGCCGGGGACCGCTTCGCCCTTGGCCAGCCGCAGCCCGATCAGCGAGGCGGGGCCCGCTCCGCCGGTGGCCTCGACGGCGCCCGGCCGCTCGTCCGGGAATCCGGCGAGCATCCGGGCCGTCTCCTTGAAGGTGCACAGCGGTGCGCCGCGGGTGGGCCGGACGCTCCGGCCGGCCCGCAGGTCGTCGACCAGCTGCCGGGCGGACTGCAGGGTCTGGTTGTCGAAGAACTCCCAGTTGACCATCACGACCGGGGCGAAGTCGCAGGCCGCGTTGCACTCGATGTGTTCGAGGGTGACGGCGCCGTCCTCGGTGGTCTCGCCGTTGCCGACGCCGAGGTGCTCCTTGAGGTCCTCGAAGATGGCGTCGCCGCCCATCACCGCGCACAGCGTGTTGGTGCAGACCCCGACCTGGTAGTCGCCGCTCGCCTTGCGGCGGTACATGGAGTAGAAGGTCGAGACCGCGGTGACCTCGGCGGTGGTGAGGTCGAGCAGCTCGGCGCAGAAGCGGATGCCGGTGCGGGTGACATGCCCCTCCTCGGCCTGTACGAGGTGCAGCAGCGGCAGCAGCGCCGAGCGCGCGCCGGGGTAGCGGGCGATCACCTCCTTGGCGTCCGCTTCCAGCCGGGCCCGTACGTCCACCGGATAGTCGGGGGCGGGGAGCGCGGGCATCCCCAGCTGCACGTCATGGTTTGCCGGAGTGGCGTTCACCGGTCGACGCCTCCCATCACGGGGTCGATGGACGCGACGGCGACGATGACGTCGGCGACCTGGCCGCCTTCGCACATCGCCGCCATGGCCTGGAGGTTGGTGAAGGACGGGTCGCGGAAGTGCACCCGGTAAGGACGGGTGCCGCCGTCGCTGACCACATGCACGCCCAGCTCGCCCTTGGGCGACTCGACGGCGGTGTAGGCCTGTCCCGGCGGGACCCGGAAGCCCTCGGTCACCAGCTTGAAGTGGTGGATCAGGGCCTCCATCGAGGTGCCCATGATCTTCTTGATGTGGTCGAGGGAGTTGCCCAGGCCGTCCGGCCCCAGGGCCAGCTGGGCGGGCCAGGCGATCTTCTTGTCCGCGACCATGACCGGGCCCGGCTCCAGCCGGTCCAGGCACTGCTCGACGATCCGCAGCGACTGGCGCATCTCCTCCAGCCGGATGAGGAACCGGCCGTAGGAGTCGCAGGTGTCGGCGGTCGGCACCTCGAAGTCGTAGGTCTCGTAACCGCAGTACGGCTGCGTCTTGCGCAGGTCGTGCGGCAGTCCGGCGGCGCGCACGATGGGCCCGGTGGCGCCGGTGGCCATGCAGCCGGCCAGGTCGAGATAGCCGATGCCTTCCATGCGGCCCTTGAAGACCGGGTTGCCGGTGGCGAGCTTGTCGTACTCGCCGATGTTCTTGCGCATCTTCTTCACGAACTCACGCACCTGGTCGACCGCGCCCGGGGGCAGGTCCTGCGCGAGGCCGCCGGGCCGGATGTAGGCGTGGTTCATCCGCAGGCCGGTGATCAGCTCGTAGAGATCGAGGATGAGTTCACGGTCGCGGAAGCCGTAAATCATGATCGTGGTGGCGCCCAGCTCCATCCCGCCGGTGGCGATCGCCACGAGGTGGGAGGACATCCGGTTGAGCTCCATCAGCAGCACGCGGATGACGGTGGCCCGGTCGGGGATCTGGTCGGTGATCCCGAGCAGCTTCTCCACGGCCAGGCAGTAGGCCGTCTCGTTGAAGAAGGGGGTGAGGTAATCCATGCGCGTGACGAAGGTGGTGCCCTGCGTCCAGGTCCGGTATTCGAGGTTCTTCTCGATGCCGGTGTGCAGATAGCCGATGCCGCAGCGGGCCTCGGTGACGGTCTCGCCGTCGATCTCCAGGATCAGCCGGAGCACGCCGTGGGTGGAGGGGTGCTGCGGCCCCATGTTGACGATGATCCGCTCGTCGTCGGACTTCACCGCGGCGGCCGCGATCTCGTCCCAGTCGCCGCCGGAGACGTTGTAGACGGTGCCCTCGGTGGTCTCCCGGGCCAGGGACTCCGTGTCGAAGTCGCTGGACGTGTGGTGCCCGTTCGAGGAGTGGGAGTGCGGTGCAGTAGTCATCAGCTGTACGACCTCCGCTGGTCGGGAGCCGGAATCTGAGCGCCCTTGTACTCGACGGGGATGCCGCCGAGCGGGTAGTCCTTGCGCTGCGGGAAGCCCTGCCAGTCGTCGGGCATCATGATCCGCGTCAGCGCCGGATGGCCGTCGAAAACGATTCCGAAGAAGTCGTAGGTCTCGCGCTCGTGCCAGTCGTTGGTGGGATAGACGTCCACGAGCGAGGGCACGTGCGGGTCGGCGTCCGGGGCGGAGACCTCCAGCCGGATGAGCCGGTTGTGGGTGATCGAGCGCAGGTGGTAGACGGCGTGCAGCTCGCGGCCCTTGTCGCCGGGGAAGTGCACTCCGCTCACGCCCGTACACAGCTCGAAGCGCAGTGCCGGGTCGTCGCGCAGGATGCGGGCGACCGCCGGCAGACGGCTGCGCTCGATGTGGAAGGTCAGCTCGTCGCGGTCGACGACGGTCTTCTCCAGGACGTTCTCGGGGACCAGGCCCTGTTCGTCGAGGGCGCCCTCCAGCTCGTCGGCGATCTCGTCGAACTCGCCGTATCCGCCCTCGCCGCGGGGCCCGCCGTACGGCCGCTGGGTCGCGCCGGGCAGCCGGACGGTCCGTACGAGGCCGCCGTAGCCGCTGGTGTCGCCGCCGTTGTCGGCGCCGAACATGCCGCGGCGGGTGGCGATCGCCTCGCCGGCGTCGTCGCGCTGCGCGGGGACGGCGTCGTCCCGGCCGTCCGGCTCGTCGGGACGCTCAGGGTTCTTCTGCTCACTCACCGCAGCAGCCCCTTCATCTCGATCAGCGGGAGCGCCTTGAGCGCCGCTTCCTCCGCCTCACGGGCGGCCTGCTGCTGATTGACCCCGAGCTTGGTGTTCTGGATCTTCTGATGCAGCTTGAGAATGGCGTCCATCAGCATCTCGGGACGCGGCGGGCAGCCCGGCAAATAAATGTCGACGGGAACGATGTGGTCGACGCCCTGCACAATCGCGTAGTTATTGAACATTCCGCCTGATGAGGCGCAAACCCCCATGGAAATCACCCACTTCGGGTCCGGCATCTGGTCGTAGACCTGCCGCAGAACGGGCGCCATCTTCTGGCTCACCCGGCCGGCCACGATCATCAGGTCCGCCTGCCGCGGCGAGCCGCGGAAGACCTCCATGCCGAAGCGGGCCAGGTCGTAGCGCCCGGCGCCGGTCGTCATCATCTCGATGGCGCAGCAGGCCAGCCCGAAGGTCGCGGGGAAGACCGATGATTTGCGCACCCAGCCCGCGGCCTGCTCGACAGTGGTCAGCAAAAAGCCGCTCGGCAGCTTCTCTTCAAGTCCCATGTGTGACCCCTAGTCCCATTCCAGGCCGCCACGACGCCAGACATAGGCGTAGGCGACGAAGACGGTGAGCGCGAAGAGGAGCATCTCGACGAGCCCGAAAAGCCCCAGGGCGTCGAAGGTGACGGCCCAGGGATAGAGGAAGACGATCTCGATGTCGAAGACGATGAAGAGCATCGCCGTCAGGTAGTACTTGATCGGGAAGCGACCGCCACCGGACGGATGTGGCGTCGGCTCGATTCCGCACTCGTACGCCTCGAGCTTGGCCCGGTTGTAGCGCCTGGGCCCGACGAGGGTGGCCATCACGACGGAGAAGATCGCAAAGCCTGCCCCGAGGGCTCCCAGTACGAGGATGGGCGCATAAGCGTTCACCGTCCTCGCTCCCTTCAGTCGACGATGACTGGATGGCGGTCCGCTCGGGCCTTCGGCTGCCCCGTGGAGGTCGTGCACATGTGAGGCAGTTCACAAGCCCGAACCGCCAGCATCTTATGCCCGCTGGTCTGTGATCTGCGACACGGGAGTGGACAACGCCTTTGTGATCTCCACCACCCGGCGAAGGATCATGAAGTCGGATGAGCGGTGATCTTCATACGTGAAGCGCGCGAGTGATCACGAGAGGTGACATTCGCATGGGTTACCGCTGGTCAGAGCGGGGTCGCCTCTATCAAGTGGGCCCCACCGCGAGCAAATTGGTGCTGGACGCGGCCAACTGTTATATGGGGACGGCCCGTAGGCGGGATCCGCCCGTGACCTGACCGTGATCATCGGTGCGTGCTTCGGTTCACGAGCGCCACGGCCGACGCCAGGTCACAGGAACATAACGGACACTCAAGAGTGACCTATCCCACGCTATTTCCAGCACTAAGTCCTTGACGCACGGGAAGCCTTGGCGTGGCGGATGGGGAAGTGATAGGCGCTCGCCGCCCCCGCATCGCGCAGCAAATGCCATGCGTAGGAACATGATCGCGAAATTCGGGCATCCCGTCGACGGCTCGGCGCGGGCACAAAAGTCCGTTATATTCGCCGCGTACACGTCAAGTGTGGCGCACTGCACCTTTCTTGGCAGCAACCTGTGAGGCCTGATAGCCGTTGTTGCCATGTCCCCGAACGCACTCATACCCAGCCACCGGAAGCCCCGCCGTTCCGCGTCCTCGCGGGCCCTGCGTGCGGGCGTGACCGGTGGCTTCCTCACCCTCGCGGTGACCGGAGCCACCGTCCCGGCCAACGCCGCGCAGAAGCCCGTCTCCGAAACCCAGGAGATGCCGACGATCACGACGGCGCTGGCCACCAGCGCCGCGAAGAGCGCCGACACTGCCGAGCAGGTCGCGTTCAACTACGAGCGTCAGGCCCTCCAGGACAGCGCCTTCTCCAAGGCCGCCAAGGCCGCCGAGAAGCACAAGGCCGAGGCCGTGAAGAAGGCCAAGGCCGAGGCGAAGAAGAAGGCCGAGGAAGCCCGCAAGGCCAAGGAGGCCGCGCAGGCCCGTGCCTCGCGCTCCTCCGAGCGTTCGACCCTGTCCGCCTCCGCCCCGTCGTCGTCCTCCGCCACCGGCAGCTCCGCCACCCTGGTCTCGTTCCTGAAGGCGCAGCTCGGCAAGGCCTACGTGCTGGGCTCCAGCGGCCCCTCCTCGTACGACTGCTCCGGCCTGACCCAGGCCGCGTTCCACCAGATCGGCGTCGACCTGCCGCGGGTGTCGCAGGACCAGTCCACTGCCGGCACCCAGGTCGGCCTGGACAACCTCCAGGTCGGCGACATCCTGTACTGGGGCAGCTCGGGCAGCGCCTACCACGTCGGCGTCTACGTCGGTGGCGGCAAGTTCATCGGCGCCCAGAACTCGAGCACCGGCATCGTCGAGCGCCCGCTCAGCTACGACATGCCGACCGGCGCGGTGCGCGTCCTCTAGGACCGCCGCACCCTCCGTGCCACAAAAGGACCGTCTCTCCCGCCGCTCGGGAGGGACGGTCCTTCGGCATGCGGGCGTCCGGGCCGTCCGCGTCACCGACGGCCGTGTCACCGACGGCGGCCCGCCGGATGCACCGACGGGCCGCCAACGGCTCTTCCAGGCCCATCACGGGCATCACGCGCTTCTACGGGCCAACAGGGCCGCAACGGCCGCCGCAGGGCCTTCGGTCACCAGCCCGCGCCCGCCGGCTGCCTGGTGGTCACGTTGAGCCGGTTGAAGAGGTTGGTGATACCGACCGCCAGGATGATCGCCGACAGCTGCCGCTCGTCGAAGTGGTCGGCGGCGTCGTCCCAGACGGGGTCCGGCACCGGGTCGGAGCTGTCGGCGAGCCGGGTGGCGGCCTCGGTGAGCGCCAGGGCGGCGCGCTCGGCGTCCGAGAAGTACGGCGCCTCCCGCCAGGCCGCGACCGCGAACAGCCGGTCGTCGCTGACGCCCGCCTGCCTGGCGCTCTTCACGCCCCCGTCGACACAGAAGCTGCAGCCGTTGATCTGGCTCGCGCGCAGGTGCACCAGCTCCAGCGTGGCCTCCGGCACCCCGCCCTGGCGGGTGGCCTCGACCACGTCGAGGAGGGGCTGCAGGGCCTCGGGGAGGACCGTCGCTGGGTTCTTCATTCGTGCGTCCATCACTGCTCTCCTCAGGAATCTCGTCGTCACTGCACTGACGGATCCCGGCCGGAGAATGTGACGAGGCGGCCCGGGGATTTTCCCGAGCCGCCACCGGGGCCCCACCGGGCCCCTCGCCGGAGCCGGCCGCAGGCTTCCCGCCCGGTGCCGGTGCCACGCGTCAGGCCTTCGGCGCGACCTTGCTCAGACCGTTGATGATCCGGTCCATCGCGTCGCCGCCCGTGGGGTCGGTGAGGTTGGCGAGCATCTTGAGGGTGAAGCGCATCAGCAGCGGGTGGGTCAGACCGCGCTGGGTGGCGATCTTCATGACCTTGGGGTTGCCGATGAGCTTCACAAAGGCGCGGCCGAGGGAGTAGTAGCCGCCGTAGGTGTCCTTGAGGATCTTCGGGTAGCGCTGCAGGGCCAGTTCGCGCTGCGCGTACGTGGCGCGGGCGTGCGCCTGCACGATGACCTCGGCGGCGATCGCGCCGGACTCCATGGCGTAGGCGATGCCCTCGCCGTTGAACGGGTTGACCAGACCGCCCGCGTCACCGACCAGCAGCAGGCCCTTGGTGTAGTGCGGCTGGCGGTTGAGGGCCATGGGGAGCGCGGCGCCGCGGATCGGGCCGGTCATGTTCTCCGGTGTGTAGCCCCAGTCGGCGGGCATCGAGGCACACCAGGCCTTGAGGATCTCGCGCCAGTCCAGCTCCCGGAAGGCGGAGCTGGAGTTGAGGATGCCGAGGCCGACGTTGCTCGTACCGTCGCCCATGCCGAAGATCCAGCCGTAGCCGGGCAGCAGCCGGTCCTCGGCGCCGCGGCGGTCCCACAGTTCGAGCCAGGACTCCAGGTAGTCGTCGTCATGGCGGGGCGAGGTGAAGTACGTACGGACGGCCACGCCCATGGGGCGGTCCTCGCGGCGGTGCAGCCCCATGGCCAGCGAGAGCCGGGTGGAGTTGCCGTCGGCGGCGACCACGAGCGGGGCGTGGAAGGTGGCCGGGGTCTTCTCCTCACCGAGCTTGGCGTGGACGCCGGTGATGTGGCCGGTCAGCTCGTTGACGATCGGCGCACCCACATTGCAGCGCTCGTAGAGCCGCGCACCGGCCTTCTGCGCCTGCCGGGCCAGCTGCTCGTCGAAGTCATCGCGCTTACGGACCAGCCCGTAGTCGGGGTACGAGGCCAGCTCCGGCCAGTCGAGCTGGAGGCGGGAGCCGCCGCCGATGATCCGCAGGCCCTTGTTGCGCAGCCAGCCCGCTTCTTCGGAGATGTCGATGCCCATCGCGACCAGCTGCTTGGTGGCGCGCGGGGTCAGCCCGTCGCCGCAGACCTTCTCGCGCGGGAAAGCGGTCTTCTCCAGAAGGAGCACATCCAGACCGGACTTGGCGAGGTGATAGGCGGTCGCCGAGCCGGCGGGCCCGGCACCGACGACGATCACATCCGCGCTGTGCTCAGAGCGGGCTGTGGTCACGGACTCGGTCACGGACTCGGTCACGGCGCTGTCTCCCGGAAGTCGATATCTGGATATCAGGGTGCCGACCGGCACTGGGCACGTCAGTCTATGGGGGCCGTGATGATCAGAACCTGAAGGGTTGTGCCGTGAAGTCTGTGAACACACCGCCCGTGAACCGGCCGCTCCCCGCGGTCGAGCTGCGCGTGCCCACCGAGGAGGACGCGATGAACTGGCACCGGGTCTTCAACGACCCGGACGTCATGGAATTCCACGGCGGTGCAGCGGCCGAACCCTCCGAGTACGAGGAGCTCACCGCACGCCAGCGCAGGCACCACGCGGAGCTGGGCTTCTGCCTGTACACGCTGGTCGATCCGGCCGACGGCACGGTCATCGGCTCCACCGGCGCCCAGCCGTGGCCGTGGGACTGGGGCCCGGCGGGCGAGATCGAGATCGGCTGGCGGCTCGGTCGCGCCTACTGGGGTAAGGGCTACGCCACGGCCGCGGCGCAGGCGGCACTGGCGTCCGTACGCGCGGCCGGCGTCCGCCATGTGGTCGCCATGGTGGATGCGCGCAACGAGCGGTCGATCGCGGTGACCCGGCGGCTGGGGATGCGGCTCGCGGAGACGCTGATCACGCCGAAGGGCAAGCGGACCGCCTGCTGCCACCGGCTGGATGTC
This sequence comes from Streptomyces sp. NPDC048434, assembly GCF_043200375.1. NCBI lineage: Bacteria > Bacillati > Actinomycetota > Actinomycetes > Kitasatosporales > Streptomycetaceae > Streptomyces > Streptomyces sp. NPDC048434. Next base: position 140,345 of record NZ_JBICXQ010000011.1, read on the forward strand.
TGAGCGTCCCGCGGAGCGAAGGAGCCGGCGCGCTGAGCATCGCGCGTCGGCCGATCATGCAGTCCGGGCCCGAATGCGGTGCCGTCGGCGGCCACCTACGCCCTGGTCGAGGGCGTGGACGGTGTTCCACAGCGAGTCCGGGTTGCGGCCCGCCCGCCGTGCCCGGTTTCCGGCCCGCCCGCCGCGTCGGGTGTCCGCGGCCGGCGGCCGCCCGTCAGCCCTCGGCCGGCTTGCGCCCCCGGTGCAGCGCCACGATGCCGCCGGTCAGATTGCGCCAGGCCACCTCGATCCAGCCCACGCCCTGCAGCCGGGCGGCGAGTTCGGGCTGGTTCGGCCAGGTGCGGATGGACTCGGCGAGATAGACATAGGCGTCCGGGTTGCTGCTGACCGCGCGGGCGACCGACGGCAGCGCACGCATCAGGTACTCGGTGTAGACGGTCCGGAACGGCGCCCAGGTCGGCTCGCTGAACTCGCAGATCACGACCCGGCCGCCGGGCTTGGTCACCCGGTACAGCTCGGCCAGCGCGGCGTCGGTGTCCTGGATGTTGCGCAGCCCGAAGGAGATGGTCACGGCGTCGAACACCCCGTCGGCGAACGGCAGCCGGGTGCCGTCACCGGCCGTGAACGGCAGCCACGGATGGCGCTTCTTGCCCTCCCCCAGCATGCCGACGGAGAAGTCGCACGGCACGACGTAGGCACCGGTCCGCGCGAACGGCAGCGAGGAGGTGCCCGTACCGGCCGCGAGGTCGAGCACCCGCTCGGCGGGCCGGGCGGCCACCGCGCGGTCCACCTCCTTGCGCCACAACCGCGCCTGCCCCAGGGAGAGCACGTCGTTGGTGAGGTCGTACCGCGCCGCCACGTCGTCGAACATCGCGGCGACTTCGTGCGGCTGCTTGTCCAGGGATGCTCGGGTCACCCGGCCATTGTCCACCGTGCCGGGCCGACGCCCGCACCGGGCACGGCCGGAGCGCCGGGTGGCGGTGTCCGTGGCGGTGTCAGCGGCGGCGGAAGACGAGGCGGCCGTGGAGTGCGGTGGCCAGGCAGCTGCCGTCCTCGGCGAAGACGGCGAAGTGGGCGGCGCCGCCGGCCACCAGGGCACGCGGGATACGCGCGTCCAGCTCCTGCAGGCCGGAGCGCTCCACGGCCGTACGGACCGCGGGGCGGTGGAACGGCCCGGTCAGCGCCGTGGTCCCGATGGCCATCAGGCGTTGCAGTCCGCGCCGGGCACTCGCACCCCAGCGGGCCTCGGTCATGTCGAGGGCGGCGAGCGCCTCGCCGGTGACCGGCTCGCTGCCGAGGGCGTCCGCCTCGCGCGGGTCGGGGTGGTAGGCGGCCTCCAGCAGGGCGGCGCCCTCCGGTTCGTAGCGGCCGGGCGTCAGCACGCCGTCCCACTCCCGGACCCGGGCCCGTGCGCCGTACTCCGCGAACAGCTCGTCGAACGGTCCGACGGCGGCGAACCGGTCGCCCGTGACGACGACCGCGTGCCCGGCGTCGTCCGCCCGGTCGTCGCCCGGACGGTCCACGACCGGGCGGACCGCACGCACCCGGTGAATCGTCAGCACCGCAGGCTCAGTTGGCCTCGACGAGCTTCAGCTCCGGATGCGCCGTGCCGCCGTCGATCGCCGTCGACGACAGATGCGAGACGACCTTGTCGTCGACCGGGTCGTCGGCCGGGTCGTCGTGCACGACGAGGTGCTCGTAGGTGGTGGCGCGCTGCGCCGGGACCCGGCCCGCCTTGCGGATCAGGTCGATGATCTCCATACGGTTGGAGCGGTGCTTGGCACCGGCCGAGGAGACCACGTTCTCCTCCAGCATGATCGAGCCGAGGTCGTCCGCGCCGTAGTGCAGCGACAGCTGGCCGACCTCCTTGCCGGTGGTCAGCCAGGAGCCCTGGATGTGCGCGACATTGTCGAAGAAGATCCGGGCGATGGCGATCATGCGCAGGTACTCGAAGAGGGTGGCCTGCGTCTGGCCCTTCAGGTGGTTGTTCTCCGGCTGGTAGGTGTACGGGATGAAGGCGCGGAAGCCGCCCGTACGGTCCTGGACATCGCGGATCATCCGCAGATGCTCCATCCGCTCGGCGTTGGTCTCGCCGGTGCCCATCAGCATCGTGGAGGTCGACTCCACACCGAGCCGGTGGGCCGCCTCCATGATCTCCAGCCAGCGCTCGCCGGACTCCTTCAGGGGCGCGATGGCCTTACGGGGGCGGGCGGGGAGGAGTTCGGCGCCGGCGCCCGCGAAGGAGTCCAGGCCGGCGGCGTGGATGCGCGAGATGGCCTCTTCGACCGACACCTTGGAGATCCGGGCCATGTGCTCGATCTCGGACGCGCCGAGGGAGTGGATGACCAGCTGCGGGAACGCCTTCTTGATGGCGGAGAAGTGCTCTTCGTAGTAGTCGACGCCGTAGTCCGGGTGGTGGCCGCCCTGGAACATGATCTGGGTGCCGCCCAGTTCAACGGTCTCCGCGCAGCGGCGCAGGATGTCGTCGAGGTCGCGGGTCCAGCCCTTGGCGGTGTCCTTGGGCGCGGCGTAGAAGGCGCAGAACTTGCAGGCCGTCACGCACACATTGGTGTAGTTGATGTTGCGCTCGATGATGTACGTCGCGATGTGCTCGGTGCCTGCGTAGCGGCGGCGGCGCACGGCGTCGGCGGCCTGGCCCAGCGCATGCAGCGGAGCGGAGCGGTACAGGTCGAGCGCTTCCTCCGGCGTGATGCGGCCGCCCTGCGCGGCGCGGTCGAGTACGGACTGGAGGTCGGCGTTCTCGGTCACCGGGGCGTCCCTTTCGCAGGCGGGCATCACGAACTGAACCAGCGTACGTCAGGGGGCCGACAGCCTCGCCGCCGGTCAGCCGGCACCGTTCGCCGACGCCCGGTCAGCAGCCGGACGGCGCCTGTCCGGCGCCGCGTCCCCGCGCCCCGTCAACGCTTCGTCAGGGTCGCCTTCGGCGTGCCGCCCGCGTCGTCCTGCGAGGCGAAGCCGAGCGTGCCGTCCTTGCCGAGCGTGTACGTCACACGGGACTTGTTGCCCGTGCAGCCGGGCCCCTGCTTGCCGTCCGGCCGCTCCATCAGCACCAGCCTCGTCTCCGTGGCCGACTCCAGCTTCGCCTTGGCCTGGCACTTCACCAGCACCGCGTCGTACGTGGTGTGGATAACGTAGTCGCCCTTGCCGCCGGGCTCGACGACGCTGGTGATCGTGCCGTTGGGGATGCCGTGCACCGTCGTGACGCTGCCCGTCCAGGTGCCGAGGAAGGCCTTGGCCACCGTGACGGACCCGGCACCCTCGTCCCCCGGGCCGGTGGGCCGGGCCGTCGGGGTGCGGTCGGCCGGCGGCTTGGCGCCGGCCTGCGGCCCGCCGTCCGTGTCACCCCCCGTGCCCGGCATCAGACGGAAGACGAACCCGGCCGTCGTCGCGACGGCGAGCGCACCGGCCACCGACAGCACCAGCGTGCAGCTCATCCGCCGCGGCCGGTCCTTGCCGCCGACCGCGCCGGACAGCGCGATCCGCCGCTCCTTCGGGGCGGCCGGCGGAGCCCCGGTCGGCAGGTCGGCGAGGCCGGGGGCGGCCGGCGGACGGTCCGGACCGGTTGCCGCGGGGTGGCCGCTGCCGACGGTCGCGGGATGGCCATGGCCGGCCGTCGCGGGGTGACCGTGGCCGGCCGTCGCGGGGTGACTGTGGCCGGCCGTTGCGGCGGACGGCACCCCGCCGGCCACCGGCCAGGCCGTCGGCCGCGGCGCGGGGCCGGGCGGCTGACCGGGGAGGCCGGGCAGGCCGGAGGTGCCCGACGGCGGGCCGGGCGGCCCGGCCTGCAGCGCGCTGTCGAACGGCACCAGCCCGGACGCCGCCCCGTACGACGGGTCCGGCGTCCCGGGCACCACCCCGTAGGAGGGATCCGGCGGCCCGAACGCCCCGCCGGGCGACACGCCCACCGGACCGGCGCCCGTCCCGGCCGGAGCCCCGGCCTCCGTCTCCTCCCCCGCCTCCAGATTCAGCAGCTCCACCGCCTGCCGGCTGACCCGCTCGACCAGCGGAGCGGGCAGCCACCCGGCCCGCACCAGACCCGCCGCGCCCCCGCTGCCCTCCCCCGCGAGACGGGCCGCCAACGCCTCAGGGGCGGGACGGTCCGCAGGGTTCTTGGCGAGAGCGCCGGCCACCAACTCCCGTAGTTCACCGGCGAGCGGGGAAGCCAGCTCGGGCTCCTCGTGCACGACCTTGTAGAGCAGCGTGGCGGACGACTCACCCGAGAACGGGCTGACGCCGGTCGCCGCAAAAGCCAGCACCGCACCGAGCGAGAAGACATCGGCCGCGCCCGCCGCCCCCTTGCCCAGGATCTGCTCGGGCGCCATATAGCCGGGCGACCCCACCGAGACCCCGGTCGAGGTCAGCGACGCGGTGCCCTCCGTGGCCCGCGCGATCCCGAAGTCGATCAGCAGCGGCCCGTCCAGCGTCAGCAGCACATTGGACGGCTTGACGTCCCGGTGCACCAGCCCCAGCGCATGCACCGCGGCCAGCGCCTCGGCCAGCCCGGCGCCCAGCGCCCGCACGGAGTGCTCGGCCAGCGGCCCGAGATCGGCGACGGCCTGCGCGAGCGAGGGGCCCGCGGCATAGCCGGTGGCGATCCAGGGAACGGCCGCGTCCGGGTCGGCGTCCAGCACCGGCGCGGTCCAGGCGCCGCCCACCCGCCGCGCCGACTCGATCTCCCGCCGGAACCGCGCACGGAACTGGTCGTCCGCGGCGAAATGCGCATGGACGACCTTCACGGCGACGGTACGCCCGCCCGCGCTGCGCCCGAGATAGACCCGGCCCATCCCGCCCGCGCCGAGCCGGCCCAGCAGCCGGTACCCGCCCAGGACCCGTGGATCATCCGCCGTCAACGACTCCATGGCGCCTCCCCCTCGATACGGCGCACCCAGCTTATGACCCGCGCCCCGCCGGGCTCCCGGAACGCTGCACCCGGCCGAAGGCCCCGGGCCACGGCACCGGGCCACGGCACCGGCCCGGCATGCCCGCGCCGCCGGCCTTCCCCCCGCCCACCTGCCGGCTAGCCGGCCGGCCGCTCCAGCAGCGCCACCTTCACATCGGCCGGGAACCCGGTCGTCGGCCCGACCCGCCGGGCGAATTCCGTGACGCCGCCCAGCTGATCGGGCCCGAAGCGGAAGTCGAGCGTGGTGAAGTACCGCTCCAGGACCGGCTCGTCGAAGGTCTCCCAGCGGGCCGCCTGCTCGGCGACCTTGGCGACCTCCTCCAGCGACAGATCGCGCGAGGCGAGGAACGCCTCGTGCACCTTCTGCACCACCTCCGGCTCGCGCTCCAGGTAGTCGCGCCGGGTCGCCCAGACGGCGAAGACGAACGGCAGGCCCGTCCACTCCTTCCACATCTGGCCGAGGTCGTGCACCTCCAGGCCCAGCCGCGGCCCGTCGTGCAGATTGGCGCGCAGCGCGGCGTCACCGATCAGCACCGCCGCGTCCGCCTCCTGCATCATCAGGCCGAGGTCCGGGGGGCACGTGTAGTAGTCCGGCCGCACGCCGATCTTCTCGGCCAGCAGCAGCTGGGCCAGCCGTACGGACGTACGCGAGGTGGAGCCGAGGGCGACCCGGGCACCGTCGAGCTGGTCCAGCGGCTTCTGCGAGACGATCACGCAGGACATCACCGGGCCGTCGCAGCCGACGGCGAGGTCGGGGAAGGCGACGAGGTCGTCGGCGGCGCGCAGGAATTCGACGAGGGTGATCGGCGCGATGTCGAGCTCCCCGCGGACCAGCTGCTCGCTGAGCTTCTCCGGCGTGTCCTTGGTGAGGTCCAGATCGAGCAGGGTGCCCGTACGGGCGAGGCCCCAGTAAAGGGGCAGGCAGTTCAGGAACTGGATGTGGCCCACTCGCGGCCGGCTGCGACGGCGGCCGGCGTCGGCTCCCGCGGGTGCGTCTCCGAAGGTTGAATTGTCCACATGCGGAGGCTAGACCTGTCTCCCATGGGGCAGCGCGGCGGGGCGGCGTATGGACGTTAGTGCGGTCGGTTAAACGTGATCTTTGGCTCTTCCGCCTCAGGAGCAGCACATGCTACGCTCAGCGCAAGTTGCAGTTTGGTTTCCCTTGCAGTACAGAGCCTGCGGAGCATGTGACCCCGCAGGCTCTTGTAGTTTCAGACTTCTTTGCAGGTTCTGGAGCAGGGCAACCCTTTGGCCCAAGGAGGGCTTATGGCTACCGGAACCGTCAAGTGGTTCAACGCTGAAAAGGGCTTCGGCTTCATCGCCCAGGACGGCGGCGGCCCGGATGTCTTCGTCCACTACTCGGCGATCAACGCCTCTGGTTTCCGCTCCCTGGAGGAGAACCAGCAGGTGAACTTCGACGTTACGCAGGGCCCGAAGGGTCCGCAGGCGGAGAACGTTACGCCGGTCTAAGTTGCCCGGCCCGGAATAATTCCAGGTCGCACCAAAGCAGTACCCAAGGAGCCCTGCTCCGCCACTCCGGTGGCGAGCGGGGCTCCTGCCTTTTGTTTGCCCGGGGCGAATGGCAACTGCATGAACATTCACCTTCAAGCGCCCGACACACCCGAATGGCGGGCGCAATACGGAATTGCCGGGGCATTGAGCGCGCAGGTCCGCGTGTCATCGTGACGCCGGGCCGGGCGGGCCGGCGGGCAACGGAATACCGGCCCGGCGCGCCCGTGCGAGCCCGCTGCCGGGTGCCCCGGCCCGTACGGCTTGTGTCCGGGACCGCTTCGCGGCGGCGCTCGCCGCGGATGCTGCCGGACGGCGATCGGGAGGGCCGAGACGCGAGGCCGGACGCTGCCTGCGCTGCCGGGTTGACGTTCGTGACGAAGTGATCACGGAAAGTGCTCACATGGCAACATGGCACGGCCTATCTTGGGCAAGATGAGCGAGGACATGCCCCCACAGAAGCCCTGCCCCGACTGTGGCGGCAGAGGCACCGTGGAGTGGGAGACGCCGATGGGCGACAAGGTCACCACACAGTGCTCCGGTTGCGGTGGCACCGGCACCGTCCTGGCGTAGAGGAGGCGAAGGCAGGCATGGCGGCCTTCAACAGGAACGGCAAGCCGGTCGGCCTGGACGCGCAGTACGTGGGCCGGCTGCCGTGTTCCACCTGCGGCATACGGTCGATGAAACTGCCCGGCCAGCAGGGCGGGTTGTGCATCCCGTGTTACGCGGACGAGTGCACCACCGCGGGGCGCCGGGCGGCGACGGCCGGGGCGTGGGTGGCGGCCAGTTTTGTGGGCGACCCGTGCCTTGCGTGCGGGTCGCGGTCCGTTGACGCCAACGGGTGGGCGTTCTGGTGCAATTCGTGCGAGATGCAGACGGCTGTGGCCCTGCCCCCGCAGTGAGAAGGCCCCCGGCGCGGTGAAGCAGGGCGATACCTCTGCGCAGACCCTCAGCCGCCGAGGGAGTCGCCCTTGACCGCCGTCACGAAGCGGCTCCAGGCGCCGGCCGCGAGGACGAGGACCGGCCCCTCGGGTGCCTTGGAGTCCCGGACGGGGACGAGGCCGGGGACGTCGTCGGCGACTTCGACGCAGTTACCGCCGTCGCCATTGCTATGACTGCTCTTGCGCCAGTTGGCGGCGCCGCGGAACCCTTCGGCGACCTCCAGGCATTCGCCGCCGTCACCATTGCTGTAGCTACTCTTCCGCCAACACGCGGCACTCAAGTCAAGGGTTCTGCTGGCCATTTCGGTAGTCCTCAGCCGCTTCTTCGATGATGGCGAGGGACGCCTCCGGTGGCAGTGCGGCGGCCCTGAGCCGATCGTATGCCTTGCGGTACTGCTTCACGAGGGCCGGATCGTCGATGGTCTGGCCGTGGTAGGGACCCTCCGTGTACATCAGCGGCGGCTCGTCGTCGAACTCCATGAACATGAGCGACAGTTCCATGAAAGGACGAGTCGGGGCATTACACGGCAGGATCTGTGGAAAGACGCGCCGCCGCCGTACCAAGCCGACGATCTGGTCGAGCTGTTCGGCCATCTCCAGTGGCGGCAGGAGCGGATTCCGGCCCCGCACCAGAGACTCGTGCAAGATGAGCCAATACTCCAGCTTCCTCGGGGCGTCGAAGAGCTTGGCCAGCTGCAATCTAGCCCGGACCTTCGCGTCGACCTCCTCCGGTAGATCGAGCGGATGCGTGGAGTGGATGACCGCTCGCGTGTACGCCTCGGTCTGCAGCAGGCCGGGGATGAGCGCATTGCTCCACCGCTCGATGCCCCGGGCCCGCGTCTCCGCCTCCACAATCGGCGCGAAGTACTCGGCATGTGCACCCCGCCGCGCCTTCCGCACGTCCTCACACCGCCGCTCGAAGAATCCATCGGTCTCCAGCACCCGGTCCACATGGCGGGCCAGCTCCAAGGGCATGCGTCGCGTCCCGCGCTCGATTTCGCTCAGGTAGCTCTGCGCGAAGAAGCTGCCCTCAACGGTCTCCTGGAGAGTGCGGCCGGCTGCTTCCCGTTTCCAGCGCAACTCTGCGCCGTAAAAGGCGGGGACGCCCATCGATCCGTCAACGTCCTTGCGTGCAGGCATGGTTCACCGTTCCACGATCCGCGAGGTGGAGTCCGATCCCCTTCCACGCTACGCCGAGTGACGTCACGCTGTGAGCACTTCGTCACCATGCGCACAGGAAGGCGTACGCCCATGTCCAGCCCCCTCCACCACGACGACGTGCACGACTGCACCGAGCTGCTGCGCAGCGCGCTCAAGGACAACGGGATCACGCTGCCGTCCCTCGGGGTCGATCTGCCGGGGTTCGCCGGCAGTTATGCGGTCCCGCTCGTCGCGCTCGGTAACTGCAATACGGCCACCGCCCGCAAGCTGGCCGAGGTGCTCCGTAAGGCGGCCGCGCGGTGAGTACGTCGTCCGGGCCGCTCACGCTGGAGCTGCTCGCCTTACCCAAGGAAGTGCCCGTGCTCCGGCGCACCGTGCGCGAGCACCTGGGCGGCCCGTGCGAGGAGGTCCAGCTCTGCGTCAGCGAAATACTCGGCAATGTGATCCGGCACGTCGGGGAGGGCACCCCCGTCGTCGTCCACATCAGCGGCACGGCCGGCGGCCGGACCCGGGTGGAGGTCACCGACCCCGACCCGCGGGCGCTGCCCGTACTGCTGCGGGCCACCGGCGACGACGAGCGCGGGCGGGGCATGGCGCTGCTGGATGCCGTCTCGCTGCGGTGGGGCGTGGTGCTGCGGGGAGGCGACCGCAAGACCGTCTGGTGCGAGATCGCCGGGACGTAGCACCGCGACAGCGCACGTCAAACCCCGTGCCACCTCCCCCACAGAGGTGACACGGGGTTCCAGTCTGACGCGCCGAGGGCTCCGGCTCCAGAGCTGGGGTCACCTGCTTTCGTAAAGGCCCGCTATGTCCTTGGCGAAGTCGCGGACGACGGCGGCCCGGCGGAGCTTCAAGGACGGGGTCAGATGTCCGGTTTCCTCGGTGAAGTCCACCGGGAGGACGGCGAAGCGGCGGATGGACTCGGCGCGGGAGACCAGTTCGTTGGCGTCGTCGACGGCGCGCTGGAGGTCGGCGAGCAGGCGTTCGTCGTGGGCCAGCCGCTCCAGCGGCAGATTCTGCTTCTTGTTCATCTGGCACCAGTGGGCGAGACCGTCCGGCTCCAGGGTGATCAGGGCGGTGATGTAGGGGCGGTTGTCGCCGACGACCAGGCACTGGCCGACGAGGGGGTGGGAGCGGAGGCGGTCCTCCAGGGGGGCGGGGGCGACGTTCTTGCCGCCCGTGGTCACGAGGATCTCCTTCTTGCGGCCGGTGATCGTGAGGTAGCCGTCCGCGTCGAGGGCACCGAGGTCGCCGGTGGCGAGCCAGCCCTGCTCGGTGACGGGACGGGCCGCGCCGAGGGCCGCGTCCCAGTAGCCGGAGAAGACATGGCCGCCCTGGACCAGGATCTCCCCGTCGTCGGCGATGCGTACGGCGCTGCCGGGCAGCGGCCAGCCGACCGTGCCGATACGGGGGCGCAGGGGTGGGGTGACGGTCGTCGCGGCCGTCGTCTCCGTGAGGCCGTAGCCCTCGAAGATCTCGATGCCGGCGCCCGTGTAGAAGGCGGCGAGGCGGTGGCCGAGGGGCGAGCCGCCGCTGAGGATGTAGCGGACCTTGCCGCCGAGGGCGGCGCGGATACGGCGGTAGACGAGCGGGTCGTAGAACTTGCGGGCGGCCTTGAGGGCGACGCCGGGGCCGGAGCCCGTTCCGTGCTCCTTGGCTTCCACCGCCTCGCCGTAGGAGCGGGCGATGCGGGCCGCGCGGTCGAAGGAGGCGGCGCGGCCCATCTTCTCCGCGGTGGCGCGGCCCGTGTTGTAGACCTTCTCCAGGACGTACGGGATGCCGAGGAGGAACGTCGGCCGGAAGCCCGCCAGGTCGGCGAGCAGGTCGTCGGTCTGGATGCTGGGGGCGTGGCCGAGGCGGACCCGGGCGCGCAGACAGCCGACGGCGACCATCCGGCCGAAGACGTGCGAGAGGGGCAGGAAGAGGAGGGTGGAGGCGGGCTCCTCGCTGACCGACTTGAAGACGGGGTGGAGGAGTTCGATGGAGTTGTCGACCTCGGCGAAGAAGTTGGCGTGGGTGAGGGCGCAGCCCTTGGGGCGGCCGGTGGTGCCGGAGGTGTAGATGAGGGTGGCGAGGTCGTAGGGGCCCGTGGCGGCACGGCGCTCTTCCACCACCGAATTTGGCAGGCCGCGGCCTTCGGCGACGAGTTGGGAGACGGCGCCGGTGTTGAACTGCCAGAGGTGATCAAGGCCGGGGAGTTCGCCGCGCAGGCCGCTGATCAGGCGGGTCTCCTCGACGTTCTCCACGACGCAGGCGCGGGCACGGGAGTCGTGCAGGATCCACTGCGCCTGGCGGGCGGAGGACGTGGGGTAGATCGGGACGGTGACCAGGCCGGCCGCCCAGGCGGCGAAGTCGATGAGGGTCCACTCGTAGGTCGTACGGGCCATGATCGCGAGCCGGTCGCCGGGGCGGAGGCCGCATGCGATCAGGCCCTTGGCGACCGCGCGTACCTCGACGGCGAACTCCGCCGCGGTGATGTCGCGCCAGGTGCCGCTGGGTTGCTTACGTGCCAGGACGACCTCGGCGGGAGCCTCGGCGGCGTTGTGGAAGGGGATGTCGCCGAGCGAACCGCTGTGTACGGGCGGGGCCATCGGGGGGACGTAGACCTCGCGGACGGTGCCGCCCACCAGGGTCTTCTGTGGCTCCACGAGGGCGGGGGCGGGGTCCGGGGTGGAGCCGGCGGGGGCGTCGTCAGGGCCGGCGGGTGATGCGGTGGCTGCACTTTCCTGGTTGGACACGAGCGGGTCCTCGTTTCTCCTGTGGAGTGCGGGGAGGGGACGGGGGTGCGGGTGGGGAGGGGGACCGGGGGTGCGGGTGCGGGTGCGGGTGCGGGTGCGGGGGTGCCGCCGGGCTGCTGACGGGACTCGTGCGGGGGGCGGTGGGGACGTGTGACATGTGGGGACGTGTGGGGACCGCCCGCAGGCCGGAACTGAGGGCGGGTGGCCCGGCCATGGGCCAGGGCCGCCCGCACCGGGCGGGCACCTGGCGGGAGAAGGGTGGGGAAGGTTGGTGGGGAAGGGGGCCGGTGCGTCGTCTTCGCGGCCCGCGGCAACGGCGGACCCCGCGCGGCCCCGGGGCCCGGAAGGCGCGCGACGGCACGCAGGGATGAGGAGCCGGCCCCCACCGGGCAGCGGCAGACGAAGCCCGACCCGGCCTCTCGATAGCGTCGAACTACCGGCCGTCATCGTGGCGTCGGCGTCGCGGGGTCCGAACACCCGCCGGAGCCGGGTGAGTTACGGCAGCACGGGGGCGGCGATGGCGACCGGCGGCGGACGGCTCGCCCCAGGCAGGGGAATCCGTGGAACACATCCTCGACCCAGCTCCTGACCGAACAGTAACCTTACTTCGAAGTAAAACTACGCCAGGACCAGGAGTTGGCCAATGCCCGATCGCTCCCTTCGTCGCAGCAATTCCGGGCCCGGCCGCCCCGCCGCCGGCCTCTTCGCCCGTCTCCTCCCCAGCCGTCCCGGTCTGCCGCGGCCCACGCCGCTGCCCGAGCCCGCCGGGGCCTGAGATGAGCGACGCCCCCACGGCAACTGTGCGGCTGCGCCGGGCGCCCCGGCTGATGCCCGTACTGGGCAAAGGGGTGCTGACCGGGATCGGCAAGCGTCCGCATCCGGACGCCGCCCTGCCGGCCACCCGCCTCGTCCTGCCCACCGCACGGATCGATCCGGCCAGGGCCGCCGCGTACGCCAGGGTCTGCGGCTTCCCGGACACCGGCCCGCTGCCGGTCACCTACCCGCACATACTCGGCTTCCCGCTCGCTGCCCGGCTGATGAGCGCGCGCGCCTTCCCGCTGCCACTGCTCGGGCTCGTCCACACCGCGATCGAGATCGAGCAGTATGCGCCGCTTCACCTCGACGACCGGCTCGAACTCACGGTATTTGCGGGGGAGTTGCGGGCCCATCGCCGTGGCACGGAAGTCGTGATGGTGACCGAGGCCAGGCGCGCGGGGCGGCTGGTGTGGACGGACCGGAGCAGCTATCTAGCGCGACACGGGGGGCCGGGAGGGGCGGAGGCGGCCACGCCGCTGCCGGACGGCGCGGAAGGAGCGCCGACGCCGCCGCCGGACGACCGGCCGCCACCGGCCCACGCACCGCCGCCGGACGACGATCCGCTGTACGCCGGCACCCCGCCACCCGACGGTGCGCCGTCCCCGGAGGACGGGTCGCCCCCGGAGGACGGGTCGCCCCTCCGCCGCGCCGTGTGGCAGCTGCCCGCCGGCCTCGGCCGTCGGCATGCCGCGGTGTCCGGCGACTACAACCCGATCCACCTCCACCCGCTCACCGCCCGCCCGCTCGGCTTCCCGCGCGCCCTCGCCCACGGCATGTGGACATTCGCCCGCTGCACCGCCGAGGCCCTGCCCCCCGGCACCGCCCCCGTACGCATCACCGCCGCCTTCCGCGCCCCGGCCCTGCTGCCCACCACCGTGACCTACACCCAGCAGGACGCGGCGGACGGCACCGGCGCCACCTTCACGCTCCGGGGCACACCGGCCGGCACCGCACGGCCCCGGCTCCACGTCTGCGGAAATCTGACGACGGACATCCCGCCACGGCCCTGATCCGCCGGCCGTCCGCCGGTCCGCGTCACCCCCTGACGCCGGACGGGCCCTCCTGGCCGTCGAGTCCGCCGGGCGCCCAGCGTTCGCCACCCATCAGCCGGCCGAGGCCCGCCCAGACGAAGTTCATCATCGTGGCCGCCGTGTCCTTCGCCGACGGATGTTCGCGCTCACCCGAAGCCCCTTCGTCCGTACGGACATTGGCCCACTCGGCGAGCGACTCGGCCGCACCGACCAGGGCATGGGAGAGCCCGGCGACCTCCCGTTCGGCCAGTTCGCCGGCGCAGCCCGCTTCCTTTGCGGCTGCACCGATCAACTCCGTGACGAATGCGACGATCTCCGCCCGCATCGCGGCCGCTTCGCGCGCGAACGGCTCACCGTGTGTCCGTGCCTGCTGATGGAGTACGGCCCAGCCGTCCGGATGCTCGGCGGTGTGCGCGAAGAACCCCTTCAGACCGCTCCACAGCTGCCGGTCGGCCGTCCCCCCGGGCTCCACGGCGCCCGTCACGGCCGCCACCAGCGCCTCCGACTCCCGCCGGATCACCGTGCTGAACAGGTCTTCCTTCGAATTCAGGTAGAGATAGACCAGCGGCTTGGAGACCCCGGCCGCCTCGGCGATCTCATCCATCGAGGCCGTTGCATAACCACGCCGTGCGAACGTCAGCACCGCGGCGTCCAGCATCTGCCGCTCCCGGACAGCACGCGGCACCCGCTTGCTCTTCACAGCTCCCACCCTGAATGTCCCTCCATCCCGCCCCTTTACTGCAAAGTAAGTTTACGATCTTCGCTTCTCCTCCGCCTTCCCTCCCTCGACACGTTCGCGCCATGGCGAGACGATACGTCTCGCCATGCCATCGGAGCGATGGCTGTGCCCCACTCCCCCTGGAGGACAGCACCGTGCAGCAGTTCATCGAAGCCGCCCCCGGCATCCGCCTGTGGACGGAGCAGCGCGGTGCCGCCGATGCGGCCCCCTTGCTGCTGATCACGGGTGCCCAGGCGAGCGGCGTCGGCTGGCCGGAACCACTGGTCGACGCGCTGGCCGCGCACCACCGGGTCATCCGCTACGACCACCGCGACACCGGCCGCTCGACCTGGCCTTTCGACGAGCAGCCGTACCGGATCGCCGATCTCGCCGATGACGTGATCGCGGTCCTGGACGGGCTGGGTGTCGACCGGGCTCATATCGTCGGCATGTCATTGGGCGGCATGCTGGCCCAGATGGTGCTCGCCGACCACCCCGACCGACTGCTCAGCGCCACTCTCATCGGCACCAGCGCCCTCAGCAGCACCCCGTACACCCGCCCCGACGGCCGCACGGTCCCGGTGGACGAGCTGCCGGGGATCGCGCCCGAGGTCCTGGAGCTGTGGGCCCGCCCGGTCGAGGATCACGGTGCGGCGGCCGAGGTACAGCGCCGGATCGAACACTGGCGGGTACTCGCCGGTGACCAACTTCCCTTCGACACCGACTCTTTCCGTGCTCTTGAACAGCGCGTCATCGAGCACACGGGGCACTACCGGACGAGCACCGCGCACGGCCGTGCGGAGCACGACGGGATGCTCCGCACGGACCGGCTCGCCAAGAACGAGGTGCCGGCGCTCGTGGTCAGCGCGCCGGCCGAGCCGGTCTTCCCGCCGCCGCACCCCCAACACCTCGCGCAGTGCGTCCACGGCGCGTCCCTCGTCGAGATCCCGGGGATGGCGCATGCGCTGCCGCCCGCCGTACTGGAACCGCTCGCCACGGCGGTCCTGCGCCATACGGGAGCGACGAAGGGCCGGGGAGAGGGCTGAGGGGAGGAGGGGGAGAGAGCGGCAGCAGCACCGGAGTTACTCACGGCGCGGGCCGCTCCCCGGGACCCGGCCGACGCCTTCCGGACCCGGGACACAGAGGTGCCCCACCGACGTGAACCCCTCTTCCGAACCCTGAGCAGCGTCAAACCGCCGTGCCCGAACCAGCTCCCCTCATCGCGCGCGATCAACCAGAGCACGCCATGGCGGCCAACCCATGTACGCCGGACACGACCACGACCGCACAGAGTCGCCACCCACGCAGACGACTGCACAGTGCGGTCACCTCAAGCAGCACACACCTGGCTAGGCCTTACGGAGGAGACGGTCTCGGCGATCTACACCCTGCGAAGGATCCTTGATCATTCCGGTGGTCGATGTCCCAAGATCCGGCGGCGCAACAGAGTGGAGGGCGCAGGTGATCACGGTGCCCGGGGGGACAACCGGCCCGCGAACAACCACCTGTGTCCCCACCGATGACCTTCGGACCTTCAAGGAGTATGACCATGAGGAAGTTCGCGCGGAGCGCGGCAGTGGCCGGCGCGGGGTTCGCGCTGGCGGCGGTGCTGTCGCCGGTGGCCCACGCGGCCGGCCAGGCCCAGGCCCCCGAGGCGCAGGGGAAGATCTGGGTGCACGCCCACGAGCATGCCCAGACCTACAAGGAGGCCACCACCCATTCCCCGAAGGCGGGCAGTGGCATACGGAAGGGCGAGAGCGCCCCGGTCATCTGCCTGTCCACAACCGGGTGGTACAAGATCGCTGACGCGGGCCCGAGTCCCATCTGGGCGGAAGCGCAGCACTTCGAGTCCGTGGTCCACATGCCGAAGTGCTGACCACCTGACCAGTGCCCTCGCGCTCCGTACGGGGCGCGAGGGCGCTGTCCGTATGCGGCTCAGCCGCGTGGGCCCGACCAGCGCGCGGAGCGCCTAGCTGGTCCTCCCGTCAGAAACGCTGCTGATGGTGCACCGTGGCATCGACCGGTACAAGCCGCCCCACCGTTGATCCCTCGCACCGCAGAGGACATCACCGTCGAGCAGGCACGGTTGACTCACCGATCACGCCCCCGCAGGTCGCATGGGAAAGCCCCGGCCTTGTGACGAAGGTCGGGGCTCATCCGTGGGCGTAGCTCGCATCAGGCAGCAGCCGCCGCGGGGACCTTCTCCGCCGCGTCGTCAGCAGTGGCCGCGTCCAGGCTGATGCTCGTGGCGCCGTTGTACGCGTCGCGGTCCAGGATCTTCTCCTTGGCGGACACCAGGATCGGGATGACCGACTGGCCGGCCACGTTGGTGGCCGTACGCATCATGTCCAGGATCGGGTCGATGGCCATCAGCAGACCGACGCCCTCCAGGGGCAGGCCCAGCGTGGAGAGGGTCAGTGTCAGCATCACCGTCGCGCCGGTCAGTCCGGCGGTGGCGGCGGAGCCGATGACGGAGACGAAGGCGATCAGGAGGTAGTCGCCGATGCCGAGGTGGACGTCGAAGATCTGGGCGATGAAGATCGCGGCGATCGCCGGGTAGATCGAGGCGCAGCCGTCCATCTTGGTCGTCGAGCCGAACGGCACCGCGAAGGAGGCGTACTCGCGCGGCACGCCGAGACGCTGGGTGACCTGCTGGGTGACCGGCATGGTGCCGACCGACGAGCGGGAGACGAAGGCCAGCTGGATGGCGGGCCAGGCGCCGCGGAAGAACTGCAGCGGGTTGACCTTGGCGACGGTCGACAGCAGCAGCGGGTAGACGCCGAACAGCACCAGGGCGCAGCCGACGTAGATGTCGACGGTGAAGGTCGCGTACTTGCCGATCAGGTTCCAGCCGTACGTCGCGATGGCGTTGCCGATGAGGCCGACGGTGCCGATCGGGGCGAGGCGGATGACCCACCACAGGGCCTTCTGGAGCAGTTCGAGGACCGAGCGGCTGATCGCGAGGACCGGCTCGGCCTTCTCGCCGAGCTGGAGAGCCGCGATACCGGCCACGGCCGCCATGAAGACGATCTGCAGGACGTTGAGCTCGGTGAACGGCGTGATGATGTCGGTGGGGACGATGCCGGTCAGGAAGTCGATCCAGGAGCCGGCGTGGTCGGGGAGCTTGCCATCCTTGGGGGTCAGGCCGGTGCCCGCGCCCGGGTTGGTGAGCAGGCCGATCGCCAGGCCGATCGCGACGGCGATCAGCGAGGTGGCCATGAACCACAGCAGGGTGCGGCTGGCGAGCCGGGCGGCGTTGTTGACCTGCCGCAGATTGGTGATCGACACCAGGATCGCGAAGAAGACCAGCGGGGCCACGGCGAGCTTCAGCAGCTGGACGAAGAGGTCGCCGATGTGCTGCAGCGTGGTGGTGAGCCAGCCGATGTCACCGCTCTTGGCGATCCAGCCGAGCAGCACGCCCAGGGCGAGGCCGGTCAGGATCTGCGCCCAGAACGGGACCTTGGGTATGCGGGAGGACTTGGGGGGCTGGGGAGCCGGTGAGGACTCGGCGGTCTCGGCAGACGTGGACAACGGACACACTCCGGGGACAGGTGAGACGTCGGGGCGGCGGAAAGAAGCGCCAGGAAGGTGAGCGGCTGCGGAGCAGACGCGAAGGGGGGCCTCTCCCGCCCGGAGGGTGAGGGAGAAGATCTCCGGCCGCTGAGGAGAGAGGTCAGCGGCGGCAACAGGCCGCGGACATACAGCGGCAGAGATCGACGTGCAGGCGCGCCACGAGCGGAGTGCTCATGGGGGACGGGGGCGCGGCTGCTGTCTTCATGCCAAGTACGTTAACACTTGAACTTTGAGGAACCCAAAGAAAATCTTTGAGTTCCCGAGGGGTCCGCGCACCGGACCACCCGTCAACAACACGACAGGCGCCCGGCCATGGAGCGGAGTCCATGGCGCCGGGCGCCTGTCGTGACGAAGCGGGTGTGAGGCGTCTTACATAAAGGTCCAGGCCTTTACGACAGCCCGTCCTCCTGGCCGGCGTTGGCCGCGAGGCGCTCGCGCTGCCGGTCGACCTTGGCGACGATCTGCTCGGACATCGCGTCCCGCTGCTTGCGCAGCAGCACGAAGCTGAGCGGCGCGGAGATCACGATGGCGAGCAGCAGCAGCCAGACGGCGTTGGAGGCGCCGACGGCGAGCGGGATGACGTGGACATACGCCAGCGCCCACACCACGGCGAGCGAGGCAACGAAGAGGCCGATGCGAAGGGTGGTGTAGCGGAGCGTGGCGAAGTTGTGGCTACTCACGGATGGGACCTTCTCCTCAACGGCAACCTAAAGGGTCTGCATCCAGTCAAGCACAGCGCTTCGGGCGATCTTCGCGGCCCCCGCCGCGGATCCGCCCCAGACCGCCCGGCCCGGCCCGCGCCCGTCGTCCCCGCCCCGTCGGCCTGCCGGTCAGCCCAGCTCCAGCCACATCGTGACGTCATCGCGGAAGTCGTCGTCGGCCAGCTTGATCGCGCCGGGGACGCGGCCGACCTCCTTGTAGCCGCAGGCCTCGTAGAAGCGGTGCACACCCGTGCCGCCGCGGCAGGTGAGGCGCAGGGCGGTGACGCCGTCGAAGCCGCTGGCGGCCTCGGCGACCGCGGCCATCAGCCGGCGGCCGGCGCCCTGCCCCTGGAGGGAGGGGTGGACCATGACCGTGTAGACCCACAGCCAGTGCGTCATCAGACGGTGGCCGTTGAAGGTGAGGAACGCCGTGGCCAGGACCCGGCCGTCCGCGTCACGGCCGACCATCAGGCGGCTGCGGCCCTCGGCCATGGCCGTCAGATGCGTGAGCAGATCCGGGCGGATCTGCTCCGGCGACACCGGCGGGAGGAAGCCGACCGCCCCGCCGGCGTTGGAGACATCGGCCCACAACGCGCATATCCCGTCGCGGAGTTCGGGGGTGACGGAAGGGTCCAGGTCAAAACGCACGTGCATGACCCGGACCCTAACTCTCGCCGCCGACAGCGCCCCCGAGCAGGTCAGACGCGCATCGGCTGGGGGGATTCGCGGCGCTCGGCGTCGGGGCCCGGGTACTCGCGGATGGCCTCGTAGCGGGTGTTGCGCTCGACGGGGCGGAAGCCGGCGTCGCGGATCAGGTCGAGCAGGTCCTCGCGGGTCATCTTGTTGGGCGTGCCGTAGTTGTCCGCGTCGTGCGTGATCTTGTACTCGACGACCGAGCCGTCCATGTCGTCCGCGCCGTGCTGCAGGGCGAGCTGGGTGGTCTGCAGGCCGTGCATGACCCAGAAGCACTTGATGTGCGGGACGTTGTCGAAGAGGAGACGTGAGACCGCGAAGGTCTTCAGGGCCTCGGCGCCGGTCGCCATCGTCGTGCGGGCCTGGAGCTTGTTGCGGACCTTGCCGTCCTGCATGTCCACGAAGTCGTGCTGGTAGCGCAGCGGGATGAAGACCTGGAAGCCGCCGGTCTCGTCCTGGAGCTCACGCAGCCGCAGAACGTGGTCGACGCGGTGGCGCGGCTCCTCGATGTGCCCGTACAGCATCGTCGAGGGGGTCTTGAGGCCCTTCTCGTGGGCGAGGCGGTGGATCCGCGACCAGTCCTCCCAGTGGGTGCGGTGGTCGACGATGTGCTGCCGGACCTCCCAGTCGAAGATCTCGGCGCCGCCGCCGGTCAGCGATTCCAGGCCGGCGTCGATCAGCTCGTCGAGGATCTCGGAGGCGGAAAGGCCCGAGATGGTCTCGAAGTGGTGGATCTCGGTGGCCGTGAAGGCCTTGAGGGAGACCTCCGGGAGGGCTTCCTTGAGGGCCTTGAGGGAGCGCGGGTAGTAGCGCCACGGCAGGGTCGGGTGCAGCCCGTTGACGATGTGCAGCTCGGTGAGGTTGTCGCCCTCCATCGCCTTGGCGAGGCGGACGGCCTCCTCGATGCGCATCGTGTACGCGTCCTTCTCGCCCGGCTTGCGCTGGAAGGAGCAGTAGGCGCACGACGCGGTGCACACATTCGTCATGTTGAGGTGACGGTTGACGTTGAAGTGGACGACGTCGCCGTTCTTGCGCGTGCGCACCTCATGGGCGAGACCGCCCAGCCATGCCAGGTCGTCGGACTCGTAGAGGGCGATGCCGTCCTCGCGGGTCAGCCGCTCCCCGGCGTGGACCTTCGCCTCCAGCTCACGCTTGAGGCCCACATCCATCGACGCAGCCATCCGGTCGCCTCCCAGTCTCTGCCGTATCGGTGCCGTTTCGGTGCCGGAAACGGGCTTCGTCGAGCGTACTCCCCCGTAGTAGAGGCGGACGGGGCCCCCTTGGCGCGCCCGTCCGCTCCCGCGTGCCGCAGGTGCCCGGTGGCCTACTCGGCCTGTTCGGGCAGTTCGCCGACGCGGTTCTCCCACTTGGTGGAGAGCACGATCGTGGTGCGCGTACGGGAGACGCCCCTGGTGCCGGACAGCCGCCGGATGGTGCGCTCCAGGCCGTCCACGTCGCCCACCCGCACCTTGAGCATGTACGAGTCGTCGCCGGCGATGAACCAGCAGTCCTCGATCTCTTCGAGGTCGCGCAGCCGGCGCGCGACGTCCTCGTGGTCGGCCGCGTCCGACAGCGAGATGCCGACCAGTGCGGTGACGCCGAGACCGAGCGAGGCGGCGTCGACCGTCGCGCGGTAACCAGTGATCACACCGGCCGCTTCGAGGCGGTTGATCCGGTCCGTGACGCTGGGCCCGGAGAGGCCGACGAGCCGGCCGAGCTCCGCATACGAGGCCCGGCCGTTCTCGCGAAGTGCCTGGATGAGCTGCCTATCCACCGCGTCCATGCCCTCAAGCCTTCCAATCTTTACGCATTTTCGGGTTCTGCATGTAGAATCTAAGGCATACAGGGTTTCGACCCTGCGAATCTTTCGATCAAAGACGATCTCACAGGAGCTGTCACCGTGTACTCGATCGAGATGGCCTACGCCCGCATGCGCGAGCTGCAGGACCAGGCCAATCGTTCACGTGCCCACCGGGCCGCGGCACCGCGGACCCGCCGCCTCTTCGGCCGCACCGCCGCAGCCAAGAAGCACTAGCGAGCGTCCGGGGCCTCCTCCGCATCCTTGGAGCCGCCCCGCAACTCCCCCTCCCAACGCCGGTACAGCCCGTGCGGCACCCCTGCCGCATCGAGCACCCGGCCGGCGACGAAGTCCACCAGATCCTGGATATGCGTCGCCCCCGCATAGAACGCCGGTGAGGCGGGCAGCACCACGGCGCCCGCCTCGTCCAGCGTCACCAGATGCTTCAGCGTCGGACCGTTCAACGGGGTCTCGCGCACCGTGACCACCAGCCGGCGCCGCTCCTTGAGCGTCACGCTCGCCACCCGCTGCAGCAGATCCTTCGAGAGACCGAGCGCCACCCCGGCCACACACGCCGTGCTCGCCGGGACGATCAGCATCCCCTGCACCGGATACGAGCCCGACGAGGGCCCGGCCGCCAGATCCCCGGCCGGCCAATACCGCACATCCGCCAGATCCGCCTCCGTCACCGGAAACGTCGACGGCTTGCCATCGGCTCCGCGCGCCAGCCATTCCCGCAGGTCAGCGCGCCAATGAGCATCCCGGAACGCAATGCCGGTCTCGTCCAGCAGGGTCAGCCGCGACGCCCGGCTCACGATCAGATCCACCGCCTCCCCGGCGGCGAGCAGCCCGCGCAATACGGACGCGGCATACGGCGTCCCGGACGCGCCGGAGATCCCCACGACCCACGGACGGCGTCGGCCGGGGTCCTGCTTGCTGGTGTCGTTGTGCGGCGGCTCCACGCATCGAGCCTATCCGGCGGAACCACGGACCCCGTCACGGCCGTTCTTACCTGTGCGCCCCTCGCGCAGCCCCGCCGAGGGCCGCCCCACCGGGGGACGAGAAGGGACGGCCGGAGATGACATCACGCGCGAAGCCCGCGATCTGCCTGATGCTGGGCTGGGTCGCGCTGCTCTGGCTGCTGGAGGGCGTCGACATCGCCACCGGCGGCACCCTGGACACCTTCGGCATCCAGCCGCGCGAGCCCGCCGAGCTGCTCGATGTGGTGCCCGCCGCCTTCCTGCACTTCGGCTTCGCCCATCTCGCCGCGAACACCCTGCCGTTGCTGCTGCTCGGCTTCGTCGCCGCGCTGCGCAGCGGGGTGCGCCGGCTGCTCGCGGTCGTCCTGCTGATCATCCTCGCCAGCGGGCTGGGCGTATGGTTCACCGCCGCGCCCGACAGCAACACCGCGGGCGCCTCCGGTGTCGTCTTCGGCCTCTTCGGCTATCTGCTGGTGCGCGGCTTCATCGAACGCAGCCTCCTGGACATCGGCATCGGCCTGGTCATCGGCGCGCTCTACGGCTCGATCCTGTGGGGCGCGCTGCCGTCCGACAACGGGATCAGCTGGCAGGGGCATCTGTTCGGGCTGATCGGCGGGGTACTGGCGGCCTTCGTCTTCCGGGAGCGCCCCCATGGCGACCTGACCGGGGCCGGTGTCCGACCCGTCACGTAGCCTCGGCATGAACGGGAGCCACGGGGGCGCGCACTTCCTCGCAACGAGCGCGCGCGGCACCGGGCACAGTCAGTACATACGGGGTGAGCAGACCATGTCCGACTACTACCAGCCCGGTTACGGCCCGCCGACCGGGGGGCCACAGCAGCCTTACGGGACACCACCGCCGTACGGGACACCGCAGCCGTACGGGACACCGCAGCAACAGCCGTACGCGTCCCCCCAGCAGGGCGGGCCCGGCGGCGCACCCGGCGGCTACGGCTACCCCGGCGCCCAGCAGCCGGGCTCCGGTTACGGCACTCCGCCGCCCGCATCCCCGACGGGCCCCGCGATGTGGGCCCACCTCGGCGCACTGCTGACCATGACCGCGGGCACGATGATGTGCTGCGGCCTGGGCGCCTTCCTCGGCTGGATCTTCCCGCTGTCCCTGCGCAGCAACGACCGCCACAAACACGACCCGTACATCCGTCACCACGCCACCCAGGCGGTGAACTTCGGCATCACCCAGGCCCTCATGGCGGCCCTCGGCGTGGTGCTGTACATCGCCAGCGCCTTCATCTTCGCCGCGGCCGCCACGACGGACGCCCAGCGCAACAGCTCCGGCCTGGCGGTCCCGCTGCTGACCGTGATCGGCATCTTCGGCAGCTACGCCCTGTCCGGCGTGGTCTGCGCGATCATCGGCACAGTGAAGGCGACCCGCGGCGAACTGTGGACCTACCCGCGGCTGATCGCCTGGCCGCTGAGCAAGGGCTGAGCGAACCGCAAGGAACTGATTACTCTCCGTAATCGTTGCAAGCAGAAGAGGACCCGCGCGGGGGCATGGGGCGTGGGGGGGCATGGGGCGTGGGGGGGAGGCATGGAGTCGTCGTCGGGCATGGGGCCGTGGGGCCCATGAAGCCGTGCGGACGTGGGGCCCATGGGGCCATGGCCGTGCGGACGTGGGGCTGTGGGGCCGTGGGGCATGGCACCGTGCGGGCATGGAGCCGTGGAGCTGGAGGCCGTGGGGGCAGGGAGCCGTGAAGCCGTCCCGCCGGCCGAGACCGACCGCCGGTCCGGGCGACGGGCCGGCAGGCCGTCACGCCGGCCGCCCGTCACTCCTCCGGCCCGGCCGACGGACCATTCACACCGGCCGCCCGTCACACCACCAACCCGGCCGGCCGCCCGTCACACCACCAACTCGGCCGACGGTCCGTCACACCGTCAGCCCGCGCACCAGCAGATCCAGCAGCGCGCAGACGAAGAGCGCGATCCCGATGAAACCGTTGACCTGGAAGAACGCTCGGTTCAGCCGGGTCAGGTCGTGCGGCTTGACGATCGTGTGCTCGTACAGGAAGGCCGCCGCCACGATCACCAGGCCCAGCCAGAAGAACGCGCCCGCGCCGGTCGCCAGCCCGTACCAGACAAAGAGCCCCGTCGTGACGAGGTGACAGCCACGCGCCCCCCGGATCGCGGCCGGGATGCCGAAGCGGGCCGGGACCGACAGCACGCCGACCTCGCGGTCCGTCTCCACGTCCTGGCAGGCGTAGATCAGGTCGAAGCCGCCGATCCAGATGCCGACCGCGAGGCCGAGGATCAGCGCCTCCCAGGACCAGGACCCGGTGATCGCGAGCCAGGCGCCGATCGGGCCCATCGCCTGGGCGAGGCCGAGGATGGCCTGCGGGAAGTTCGTGAACCGCTTGCCGTACGGATAGACCACCATCGGCACCACCGCGAGCGGCGCCAGTGCCAGGCACAGGGAGTTCAGCAGCGCCGCCGCGCCCAGGAAGACGACGAGCGCGATCAGCGCGCCCGTCCACGCCGACTTCACCGACACCGCGCCGGTGACCAGTTCCCGGTGCGCGGTGCGCGGGTTACGGGCGTCGATCTCGCGGTCGATGATCCGGTTCGCGGCCATGGCGAACGTGCGCAGGCCGACCATGGCGAGGGTGACGAGGAACAGCCGGCCCCAGTGGACGCGCTGGTCCCACTCGTACATCGCGGTCAGGGACGCGATGTAGGCGAAGGGCAGCGCGAAGACCGAGTGCTCGATCATCACGAGACGCAGAAAGGCCTTGGTGCGGCCCGGCTGCGGGACCGCTGCGGATGCGCTGCTCATGAGAGTCCGTACTCCTTCCAGCGGCGGTCGACCATCGCCGCCGTCCGCGGGTCGGACTCGACCATGTGGGGCCAGCCGCCGTCGCGCGTGTAGCCCTCCTCGGGCCACTTCTCCGTCGCGTCGATCCCCGCCTTGCCGCCCCAGAACTGCTGGTAGGAGGCGTGGTCAAGATGGTCGACGGGACCTTCGACGACGGTGAGGTCGCGGGCGTAGTCGGTGTTGCCGAGCGCCCGCCAGGAGACCTCATGGAGGTTGTGCACATCGCAGTCCGCGTCCACGACCACGATCAGCTTGGTCAGCGACATCATGTGCGCGCCCCAGATGGCGTGCATGACCTTCTGTGCGTGCTTGGGGTACTTCTTGTCGATCGAGACGATTGCGCAGTTGTGGAAGCCGCCGGATTCCGGGAGGTGGTAGTCGACGATGTCCGGGACGATGATCTTGAGGAGCGGCAGGAAGAATCGCTCCGTCGCCCGGCCCAGCGGCCCGTCCTCGGTCGGCGGCCGCCCCACGACGATCGACTGGAGCAGCGGCCGCTTACGCATCGTCACACAGTCGATGGTCAGCGCCGGGAACGGCTCCTGCGGCGTGTAGAAGCCGGTGTGGTCGCCGAACGGGCCCTCGGGCAGCATCTCGCCGGGCTCCAGCCAGCCCTCGATGACGACCTCGGCATGCGCCGGGACCTGCAGCGGCACGGTCTTGCAGTCGACCATCTCGATCCGCTTGCCCTGGAGGAAGCCCGCGAAGAGGTACTCGTCGATGTCACCGGGCAGCGGCGCGGTCGAGGCGTACGTCACGGCCGGCGGGCAGCCGAAGGCGATGGCGACCGGCAGCTTCTCCCCGCGCTTGGCGGCGACCTGGTAGTGGTTGCGGCTGTCCTTGTGGATCTGCCAGTGCATGCCGATGGTGCGCTTGTCGTGGCGCTGCAGGCGGTACAGGCCCAGGTTGCGTACGCCGGTCTCGGGGTGCTTGGTGTGCGTCAGGCCCAGGTTGAAGAAGGAGCCGCCGTCCTCGGGCCAGGTGAACAGCGCCGGGAGCTGGTCGAGATCGACCTGGTCGCCCTTGAGGACGACCTCCTGGACGGGCGCGCTCTCCCCCTTCACCTTCTTCGGCGGGACATGCGTCATGCCCGCGAGCTTCCCGAACGCCTCGCGTACGCCGACGAAGCCCTGCGGCAGCTCCGGCTTGAGCAGGCCGCCGATCTTGCCGCTGATGTCCTCGTATGCCTTCAGGCCCAGCGCCTTGAGCAGCCGGCGGTCGGTGCCGTAGACATTCATGGCCAGCGGCATCGCCGAGCCCTTGACGTTCTCGAAGAGCAGCGCCGGGCCACCGGACTTCTGCACCCGGTCCACGATCTCGCCGACTTCCAGATACGGGTCGACCTCGGCCTTGATGCGCTTGAGGTCGCCTTCCCGCTCCAGTGCACGCAGGAACGAGCGAAGATCGTCGTAAGCCATGCCTTCCAGTATCGGGTACGCACTACCCTGGACGGGTCACCGGGCCCCGGCGAGGGCCCGCCGTCGTGTGCAGGGGGACCGTTCCGCAATGCTCAGGTATCTGCCGTTCCTACTGGTGCTGGCACTGTGGATCTATGCGTTCATCGACTGTCTGAACACTCCCGAATCACAGGTGCGCGGACTGCCGAAGGTGATCTGGGTGATCATCATCCTGCTCTTCGGTGAGGTGCTGGTCGGCCCGGTCGCCTGGCTGGTGGCGGGCAAGCACCGAGGGCCGGCGACGGACGGCGGCTCCACGCCCTCGGAGTGGCACCGCAACCACCGTACGAAGTTCGTGGCGCCCGACGACAACCCCGAGTTCCTCAGGTCCCTCAAGGACGAGAGCAAGAAGGACGAGGCGCTGCTCAAGGACTGGGAGGCCGACCTGCGCCGCCGCGAGGAGGAGCTGCGGCGCAAGGGCCGCGATGCGGCGGACGGCGGCCCCGAGGACACGCCGCCGCCTGCCCAGGGGTAGGGCTTCCGCCCCTTGTCCGCACGTCCGCACCGACGCGCCGCGGCCCGGCCGCCAGGCGTACGGTGAACGCATGGACCGTACGCAGGACTGGGGTCAGGACCGCGACGAGTTCCGGCTGCACGGCAGCGTCGACGGCCACAGCGACCCGACCGGCCACCCCGGTCATCTGCAGGAACAGGCCCGCGCCATGCTGGCAACGGCGCTCACCGAGGCCCGCACCGGTCTCGCCGAGGGCGGCATCCCGATCGGCGCGGCGCTCTACGGACCGGACGGCACCCTGCTCGGCCGCGGCCACAACCGCCGCGTCCAGGACGACGACCCCACGATGCACGCCGAAACCGCTGCTTTCCGCGCGGCCGGCCGCCAACGCAGCTACCGCGGCACGACGATGGTCACCACCCTGTCCCCCTGCTGGTACTGCAGCGGCCTGGTCCGCCAGTTCGGCATCTCCCGCGTGGTGATCGGCGAGGCCCGCACCTTCCACGGCGGCCATGACTGGCTGGCCCGGCACGGCGTCCGCATCGTGCTCCTGGACGACCCCGACTGCGCGGCAATGATGCGCGACTTCATCGGGGCGCGGCCGGAGCTTTGGCACGAGGACATCGGGGTCGAGTAACCGGTCCGCGGTCGGCACTACAGGTCCCGGGCAACATCAGCGGCGGCTGCACGGCCGATGCGGGGAACCAGCAGAACGGCGCCCGACGGCAGACGGGGCAGGGCCGGGTCCGGGGCCGGGCATGCCGATCGACCATTTGCCGGACGCCGTTCCCCGGCCCCGCAATTCGCTGGCCCGCAGCCCCGCCCTCCGCCAGGATGACCACCCATGAGCACCAGCCCCGACGCCCCCGTACAGGCCGCCGACACCCCCATATCCCCCGCCGAGCCGGCCCGTCGTATCCGCGCCCTGCACACCGAGAAGACCGTCACCGTCTACCAGGCCTACTCCCCCGCGCTGGGCGTTCCGGCCGCGCGGGACGGGCGGTTCCCGGCGGCGTGGAAGCGGGAGCGGATGACATGGATCAAGCCGCGTTCATAGTCTCTTTCCATGACGAGGGAAGACAGGAACCAGCAGGACGAGGCACGGTTACGACGAGCCCACCGCGCCCGCCAGACAGCCGGTAGCAAGCGGGCCAACAGCAGCCGCGCGGACTGGTCGGGAGAATCCGCCGCGATCTACTGCCGGATCTCCCACGCGAACGACGACGACCAGACCGGAGTGGACCGGCAGGAAGGCATCTGCCGCGAGGTGGCCGAACGGCTCGGTCTCATCGTCTCCGAGGACCAAGTCTTCGTCGACAACAACAGGTCCGCGTGGCAGCGCAAGCGGAAGCGCCCGGGGTGGGACGCGCTGCTCGACGAGGCCAGGCAGGGACGCGTGCGCCACGTCCTCACCTACCACCCGGATCGCCTCATGCGACAACCGCGCGATCTGGAGGAGCTGTTGCAGATCGCGGACGACCACGACATCACCTTGCACGGGCAGGCCAACCGGCGCGATCTCGCCGACCCCGATGACCGGTTCTTCCTTCGTATCGAAGTCGCGCACTCCTGTCGCTCCAGTGACGACACCTCGCGCCGGCTCATCGACTCCATGGTGGACCGGGCCAAGGACGGAAGGCCGCACACCGGCCGACGCCGGTACGGCTACGACAAGACCGGCACGGAGATCATTCCCGAAGAGGCCGCCGTCGTACGGGAGGTCTTCACCCGCTACCTGGACGGGGACAGCCCTGTTCAGCTTGCCAAGGACCTCTACGAACGGGGTGAAAAGACCGCCGAAGGACGTGACTGGAACGCACCCCGCGTACGTGACCTGCTCGACAACCGCCACGTCACCGGCATTCGTGTCTTCCGCGGCGAGGAAATCGGCGACGGTGAATGGCCCGCGATCATCGATCGCGGCATGTGGCTGGAGGCTCAGCAACGGCGCACCTACCGGGCCGCAGCGCTGACAGCGAACGACGACCGGCCGAGCAGGTTCTACCTGCTGCGCGGCATCGTGGTCTGCACGGGATGCGGCAAACCCATGGGAGGTGCCGGAACCAAGTACGTGTGCAACCACACCCATCGTCTCGACATCCCGCGCTGCAACCGGGCGGTCAAGGCATCCCACGTCGAGGAGTTCGTCACCGAGGCCGCCCTCTACCTCTTGGAACGCCTCGACCTCACCGAAGTCCCCACCCCTTCCTCTCTGTCCGAGGAAGACCAGGCAGCGATCGACGCGGACCGCCAGGAACTCGACGACCTCAAGGACATGTGGGAGAGCCAGGAACTCAAGACACGGGAGTACCGGGAGATGCGGAGGACGGTCGAGGCGCGCATTGCCGAGGTGGAACGCAAGGTGATCGTCCGTCCGACCACGGAAGTCCTGGACGGTCTCACCGGCCCGAACGCTCGTGAGAGCTGGAACGCCCTGAAGGAAGCCGAGAACAATCAGCGCATGAACGCTGTCATGCGCTTTCTGTTCGCCGCCGTGAAGATCAAAGAGGCCACGAAGAAGGGCCGCCGGTTCGACTACGGCAGGATCGACATAGAGCAGAACCCGATATGGCTCTGAGCAGGGCAGACGAGGAGACCGGGCGGCGCGGCCATGAAGGCAGCCGCCGGGCAGGCCGGTTGTCAGTTCCGGCCTCAGCCAGTGATGTCGTCGTTGAGCTTGCAGAGCTGGCCGAGCTTGCGCAAAGAGTTGATCAATTGCGATTCACGGGTGCGTCAAAGGCTGGCCATACAGGTCGACATAACGGTACAGGACGGCCAAATTCGCACGCGGTCGTTTGGCAGACTTCCCCCGGTTGATGGCCGCTGGCGACCTGAACTGGGGGGCAGGGATGGGCGAGCATTACAGGGTCGATCTTGAGGCGTTGGAGAAAGCCGCCACGGGGGTGAACGGCACGCTCGACGAGATCAGCGTGCAGAAGGTGAGCGACGTTCCGCACGACGAGTCGGAGGTCGGACACGAAGCGCTGGCGAGCGTGTTGTCCGACTATCTCGACCGCTGGCAGCGCGGCGTCGATAACCTCGCGAAGGATGGACGGGAGATCGCCACTCGGCTGACGGCAAGTGTGAATGCCTACCGCGCGGTCGAGGAACACACCCACGGCGGATCAGGTCTCTATCGACTTCGGAGAGCTGACGCAGGCGCGCCGAGCGGTCGAGCACGGCGCGTCTGTCCGCCGAGGGGTTCTGGGCGGGGATGGTGGGGACCTCCCGGGGTGGGCCGCCGTGGCGGCACGGATGGATGGGGTTGGGTCGGATACGTCCATGGCGATCACTCCCGATGGGTCGGTGTGTGGTTCAGCGGATGGTGCCGGTGCCTCGGCAGCAGCAGCAGCGCCGCCGGTGGCCGGTGCGGGTCTTGGCGGAGCGCTCGCCCTTGCAGACGGGGCAGCGGACTCGGCGCATGGGCACGGTGAGGTCCTCCCTGCTCTCTAGGTGTGGCTGACGCCGGTCAGGAGCCAGTGCACGAGGCCGTTCGCGGCGAAGATGAACGGCGTCTGGCCGAGGTACATGCCGAACAGGGCGATCAGTCCGGCTTCCCACCAGCGCACCTCGCGGGAGCGGATGAGGAGCACGGTGGCCAGCCCGAAGACCAGCAACAGCGGAAGAGCTGCCGATTCGCTCATGCGCCCTCACCGCCTTCCGTCGCGCTCGCGAGGCAGGGCACGTACGGGGTCAGGTCCGCGAACTGCGCTGCTGACTCTTGGACTTCAGCGGATGTGGTGAGTCGGGAGCGGCTGCGCATCCAGGCACCCATGTCGCCGACGGTCACCGCGACGCCTTGTTCTGCCTCTCCGATCGATTGGGCGACCGCCACGGCGTCCTTGTTGAGGTCGCCGAGCGCCATTTCCGCCGTTCCCGGGTCGTTGACTCGGTGGCAGATCCGTCCGCTCAGCTGGGCACGCAGGGCGGTGACTCCGGGCCCGAGATCGGAGCCGACGCGTTGGCCGGCCACGACCAGGTGGACGCCGAGGGCCGCGCCGAGCTGCGCCAGCCGCAGGAGGTAGGTCGAGCACTGCTCAGCCTCTGCCCGCTGTTCTTTGCTGCCGTTGATCAGGTAGAGCTCTGCCAGCTCATCGACGATCACGACCACTGGCACCGGACGTTGTTTCTCGTTCAGGTCCCAGATCGACCGGGCGCCCGCCGCACGGCACAGCCGCATGCGCTCCTGCATGTCGGTGACCAGCGCGCCCAGGACGATGACGGCTTCCGCACGGCAAGTGGCCAGGGCGGAGAGCCGCTGGGCGACCAGCCCGAGTTCCATGCCGCCCTTGCAGTCGACGCCGACCAGGGCGACCGGCTGCGGGGCGAGTTGGGTGATCAGCCGTGCGATGAGCGTCGACTTGCCGGACTGGGTGGCCCCGACGATGAGCCAGTGCGGCACCCGCCGAAAGTCCATCACCCACGCACGACCGCTCTCCAGCGCACCGACCACCGCCGATAGAAGCGCCATGGGATCCGGCCCAGCAGGGTTGCCGGGATGCTCCAGAGGATCGCTGGCAGTAGCCGTGATCAGCACAACGCCGCGTTCCGGCGAGACGACGCGTACGGCATGCATGCGCCAGGCGTGAGCGAGGGCATCGGCCGCAGCCAGGAACGGGGTCGGGGTCTGCCCGGCACGTAAGCGAACCAGGAGTTCCAGACCGTTCGGGGTGGAGCGGGGGAACGAGATCCGCGGGGCACGGGGGCGCAGCGGATCGCCCTTGACCGCCAGATCCCCCAGAACGCGACGCGTGGGCTTGCGGGAGACGGTGAGGCCGTTGAGGTAGGCCACCTTGGACCAGGTGAACACCACGCGCAGGGCGGTGCGGGGGTAGCCCGTGAGGTACCAGTGCCACTCCGGCCGGCGCTGCCGCAGCTCTTTGCCGACGACCAGGAGCCACGCCAGTAACGCGAGGGCGAACGCGAGCAGTGTCGGCCTCATCAGGCACCACCCGCCTTCCCGTTGGACGGTGCGGCAGGTGCGCCGGCGGTGGGTACGGGGGTGATGGCTGCCGCACGGAAGCTGATTCCGTGCCGGTCGCCCATAGCCCAGGCAAAGGCATCGAGGCCGGTCACGCGTACTTCCGCGCCCTCAACCACGCCTTTGGGCTCTCCGGTGACAGAGATCTCGATCACCGATACCCGGCGCCCTTCCTGGCGGACCGTCACAGCGACGGAGTAGATGGTGTTGCCGTCCCGGTCCTTCTTGACCTCCTTGGTTTCGAAATCAGCGATCTTCGGTTCAGGCCCGACCGCGCACCGCAGTACGCCCAGTCGGGAGGTGTCCACAGGGATGGACTGCATGGGTGGGGGCCTCCTTGGCCACTCAGACGCCAAGACATCACATGACGTCACTCGTGCTTACGAGTTGAGAGTGGCATGGGTTGACCGAAGAAGGCAAGCACTTATGCTTACGAGTGACGTCATCTCACGTCAGGACCGCACACACAGGTGATGAGGAGAGCCCGGCATGGGAGAGATCCAGCGTCCCGGCGCGCTGTACCAGCAGGTTGCCGCCGAGATCCGCAGCGGCATCACCGCAGGCGAGTACAAGCCCGGAGCCCCGCTCCCCTCCGAATCCCAGCTCATCGACCGCTACCGGGTCAGCCGCCCGACCGTGCGCAAGGCCATCGCCGCACTCCGCGCGGAAGGCCTCATCGAGGTCATCCACGGCAAGGGCAGCTACGTCCGGGCCGTCCCCGCCCCCGCGGTCACGATCGAGCGGACCATCACCCGCAGCGGCAAGACGTTCCACACCGGCCACCAGACGTGGGGCGAAGTCGAGGCGCCGACCATCTACCGCACCACGACCACGGCAACCACCGGCCCGCTCCTCGGACTCCCGGAAGGCGAAGCCCTGTTCGCCGTCGACCGACTGCTGTCGGACCCCCACACCGAGACCCGCGCTCTACACCGCGTGCTCATCCCGTTCGCCACCGCGGCCAACGAAGCCGAACAGCTAGGCGAAGCCCCGGACACCGAACCGGAGCAGATCTACGCCACCCTCACCGCAGCCGGCCACAAACTCACCTGGGACGAGACCGTCAGCGCCCGCATGCCGCTACCTGACGAGCGCGCCACGCTACAAATCCCCGACGCGACACCGATCGTCCACGCCACCCGCATCACCCTCGGCACCGACCAACGCCCACTGATCCTCGAAGAACTCCGCGCCGGCGCCGACCGCACCCAACTCGCCTACCGCATCACCGCCGACAGCCCCCGCACACTCCACGCCCTCTGAGCCCACTCCCCGGCCAACTGTCGAAAACTGTCTTCACTTACTCAAGGCGGCTCGCTCCGCTCGCCGCGCGCTCCCCGGCTCACCGCCGGGGCCCGACGCTCCTGCCTTCGGCCCGCTCTGGCCCCGGCTACGCCGGTCGCGCGGCTGGAGCGAGCACCATGGTGGGGAAGAAACCCGCTGTGGCTGGGGCGGTCGGCTCCACGGCTTTAGCCACCTCCCCGGTTCGGGTCCCGCGTCGAGCAAGACCAGGGGGCCACTCGTTCAAATTCCGGGCAGGATCACAGCCTGCCCGAGTTGCCGGCCAGCGTACGGCCCCCTGATCATGCTCGACCCCAAACCGGGCAGGACACCGGCCAAACCCGCTCCGCCAACCTCTGTTTTGGATAGCGGCACTTTGGCCTATGGACTATCAGGAAACCAGGCGTTCCACGAGCTGCTTCATCTCGACGGGAATCTCACTAGGTTTCATCTCTTGCGAAATCTTAAGTGCGTCTTGACGCTTATTAAAGCGCAAGCTAAAGCGCTGGAAAAGCTTATCCAGGAGCTCATCCCCAGGAACGATCTCGGATTTCCTCTTCGCCCAGTCGACTTTCACCTCATCAGTGCACTCAGCTTTGATTGCATCAATTTCCTCGACGAGGGACGACAATTTCTCCCGCGCAGAGTGCAGCTGAGAAGTCAGCGCACTATTGAAATCTGCTTCTCCGCGAGAAAGCACAGGCCGCCTGTCAGGGATCACCGGCCGACAAACCCGCTTGAGGATCCTGCGTTCAACAGCCACGTCGAACAGCTCTTCGCAGATTTCATCTATAGCGGCGGAAATCTCTTCAGGTGTCGGGGTGCTCGCACCATTCGATTTTGAATAGATGAATCTAGCCAATGCGTCAGGGTGAATAAGATAATTTTCTAGCTCTCGACGCCGAAGAAGCTTTACCTCACTTACCCCATCAACTCGATTCTGCAGGTCTTCGAGGTCTGCCAAGTCTCGTTCGTCTCGATCCAAAACAAAGACAGTTCTTACATTTCTCTTCCTCAAAAAGGAAAGCGTAGCAGCAGTGGCGTAGTGCGTGAAGTTGCGAGCGCCACCAGTGGTAACGAACCCTAGTGATGCCTGCCCGAAGCTCACATTAAGCGTATCGGCGAATGTCCGCAAAAGCTGCTCGTCTGATGGCCCCTCCACAAAGACAAGCCGGTCGAACATAAAGAGAGAGCTGAGGCGGAGTCCTAGTTCCTCCGGAATCGCATCTTCAGCCCCAGTCACGTCCAGCCGCTGTACCGACGTTTCGTCACCCTTGCGAATCAGATAGACATTTTCAAGAGATCCGACGTCGAGGAAGTTAGTCGAGTGGGTGGTCAGGAAAATCTGTGAGTTTGAACTGATGTTTTTTAGGTACTGCATGAGAGCGGTCTCGAGAGCAGGGTGCAGGTGAACCTCAGGCTCTTCAACAAGAAGAATTTCTGGGCGCTCAAACTCGTAGTCGAGGATGAGTCTCAAGGCCTCCCGGATCCCTGAACCGTTGACTTGTACCAAGAATTCATCAACATCAAGTTCAGCAGACAAGTCTCCAGTACGGTTTGAGATAGCGTCGGAGCTAAAGGCATCAATTTGCACACCTAGCAAGCTCGAAACAACCGACTGAATTTCCCTTAGCACGTCACCCTGGCCCCGACTGGTCTTCAATTTCAAAATTCTGCTAGCTTCCACCTCCCCAATTGGCTTGCGCTGCTCGGAAAGATAATGGACATTCGTAGAAGCGATTTTTTGAACAAACCCAGTAACATAATCCGGCACATCGGTCGAGTCACCCGAAAATGTGGTAAGTGGGTGAGAAATCTCGGCCGCTGTTACCAGTTGACGTTGTTGGTCCAGTGATGCAATGCGATCCTCGCACCGAGCAACGAAATCTCCATGGTCGGAAGCATCGAGGATCATTTTAGAGATCTTTCGGAGGTCAGTGGTTCTTGCGATTCCCGGACCCAGAAAGCTGCGGAGGAAACTAGTATTACTTACCGATCTGTCCGAGACCATGCGCCAATCCTCAGCGTCAATTCGCTCAGTAAGTCGCTTCAAAGCTTGGATATCTTGGGTGTATTCCTTAGCCTTAGCGAAGTTATTTGCAATATCTGTTGCACTTGCCGGACTCATGGCAAAGATAACAGTCCCACTTGGGTCACCTTGCCCACCGAAAGAAATTCGGGAAATGTAGCCGACATTCATTTTCTGGCGAATGAAATTGAGCTCGACCGTAACTAGGGCTTCCCGGCGTTCGCGCGCCAACGCATTACGTACTTGCGGCGCCTCCTCGGCAATGGCTTCAGTCAGAGTTTGCATTTCGGCGCTAGATAGTTCGAGTGTGAGAATAATGCTGATCGGTTGAGACGCATCTTTGGAATACCAATCCGTCAAACGGTGAAGAGACGGAGAGATGGTGGCAACGGCCCCACTCGATTGAAAGAATTGAAAGAACAGCTCGATGGCAGAAAGCAAATTGGACTTCCCCGAATTATTCTTTCCGATCAATACATTCAGCTCCCCGCAGTCGTCCAGAGCTGCATCGCGCAGGCTACGGAATCGCACGCCCTGAACATCTGCCACTCGCATCTAAACCACTCCATATCGGTCGACTCCAGATAGGCTAGCGTTTATCGGCTTACCCGTCTGGCGTCTTGCCATTTCGTCAGCAGTTATGGGCTATTTGCATGTAAAAGCCCGAAAAGTCCGCGCGCACAGCAGGAGCATGAGACCAAAATGCAGCAGCAGCTCCCTCCCTTACTGCGGTCTGCACCAGATGAGCACCAGAATGAGCGTTCAACCACGGTGAAGACCAGCATGAAGTGACAGGGCAGACGAGACGCCGGCGGCCCCGCTCCGCAGGTCAGGAACCCGGGGCGTCCGTCGCACACGCTGATTCCCAAGCTCAGGGCCTACAGTGCTGCCAGCCGTGAGAAGGGAAGGGCTGTGAGCCGATCATGGTGGTTGATGCAGGGCGACGTGCACGTTGGCACCCTTGCGCTCGACCAGGTAGCCCAGCCGTGGTTTGAATGTCGCTTCAGGCCGACTTCCGCTTGGGAGCCTTTGCGACCCACCGTGGAAGCATGGACCAGAGCCGTGGAGAGCGACGATAGCGACGAGGACGAGATCATCAGGGCCCTGGAAGCTGTCGATGCTCTCAAGCTGGCCCTGGTCTCGGTCCCCGACTCTGAGACGATCGAAGACTTCCTCATCCACGTCGAAGGCGACACCGCGCGCTTCCGCCACTGATGGCCCCGAGTCCTCCCTCGATGTCCCCCACGGCTGACATCACCAGATGACATCAACGTCGGCAGACGACAGCGGTGCGAGGCAGTCAAGTACCGACCCGATGCCGCCTAGTTGGACCACATCTCGCAGGCCGTGCGGAGCGCGGCTCGAACTCCTAATGCGGTGGTCGATCACCGCATGAATCAGATGACGGCCCGGCGATAGACCTGCCGTGAACCGCCCTCCGGGCCCGGATCGGCGGCCTCGGCCGGACTGAAACCTAGGTGCTCGTAGAAGGGGCGTGCACCGCTGGCGGATGCGCCTGGGTGGTCGACCCCGAAGGTAACCACCTCAATGCTGCCTGGGCCCTGCACGAATCTACGTGTCGCATCCGCCATCAATGCACGGCCGATACCCTTCCCGCGTTCCTTCTCCGATACGACGAGCCAGTGGACGTGGTAGGCCGGAGCCTTGCCGCCAAAGAGCAGGCCGCCGAGGACGTCCGAGCCCCGGACGGCAACGAGCGCCGTGGACCGGCGAATGTGTTGGTCCACAGCGTTACGGAATCCGGGACTCTCAACCATCGGACCGAACCAGTTCTCGACCTGAGACGCCAACCTCAGGATGCCGGGGAAGTCCTGCTCTCGCGCGAGTCTGACGATCACCCGATGAGTCTGACAGGCGTGGCAAACGTTGCCTGATGCTGCACTAGCAGGCGAATCACAACGTTGTTGCCATTCCAGCTAATTCGCCCCTCAACCAACCTAGGTGTCCTACCGTGAGCATTGCGTATCGCAAGCAGGGGGGACATGAGTACTCCGCAACCGCCACGGAAACTGCCGCGCCCGGATGAAGTGCTCGCCTTCCATAACGGCGACACACTTGAGAACATCCCCGTCATTCGGGACGACGCTCCACCTCGGCCCTTCCCTTGGAAAGCCACGATGGCCGGGGCAGTCGTGGCGATCACCATTGGGTTTTGCGCCGCCCTGCTCCTGCGTCCAGCGGCGAGCGGTCGCGGCGTCGGTGTCGAAGCACGCCCCCGAAGCACGCCCAGCGCTACAGGAACCGCGCACGTGAAGGACGTGGTCTCCTCCCCCTCCGTGACGCCACCCTCTACAGCGAGCACGCCCCCATCACCCTCGGCGAGCAAAGCACCGTCATGCCTTCGGGTGACGTACAAGATGCCCAGCGGTCCCGCCGGCTGTGAGTCGAAGGCGGATATCTGCACTCCAGGGGCACCCTGGCACCTGGCTAACATTGAGGCGCTGTGCGGGGGGCCCACCCCTCTCCAACCCATTCACATCATCTCGGAGCCAGCCACCGGGGGAGATCCCAGCTCCAGCTACTGCCTCGCCTGGACGGGTAGTAGCGAGGGCACGGGAAAAGACGCCGCCCTCCTCATGAACGCACCGGGCTATCGGTGCGGGGCCGATCTGGTCGGCGTGGACGGGCAGGTGATCCAAGCAGACGGCAGGTCCATCTTCTATGACAGCCCCCCGGACTGCGCGGAGTCGTACCCGGACACGAGGATGACTTACCCGGCCGTCCTGGACTTCCCGAACGATGGCGGAGCGCGCCCCCCTCAGTACGTCTGCGTCGTGGCAAGTGCAGGCGCCTGAGCAAGGGCCTGGATCCTGCAAGCAACGATTACCCGGGCGGCTCATGTCAACCTGCGTGCATCGATCGATTGCCCTCAACTGACCTCTCGTCAACCGGCCGTAGCCACACGGGCCCGCGTCGCAACCTCGCGCGCAGCCGCCGCCGACAGCTCCAGTCGTACGACCCCCGAACCGTCCGCGGCCACGGCAGCACGCAGCTTGGTTCCTGTCGCCTCCACACTCGCCGCTACCAGCGCGTCGCCCAGCTCTGCCGCCGCCTGCGTCGCGTCTCGCCAGCCGGCCAGGTAGTCCACCCCGCGTACCCACAGGACCGCGTCAGGGTCCAGGTCCTCACCGTCGAATCCGTCGTCCCCGATGCCATCCATTCTCTCAAGTCCCTTTCCCCGTAGGCTGGCTGAACACTGTCCTTGCCGGGCCACGCCGTATGAGGACACGACGAGGGCCCCGGTACCATCGGCACCGGGGTTCGTGATCGTTTGGGAGCGATCCCCTGTCGGACCACCCCGCGCCTGCCAGGGTTTGAGGGGTGGTCCGGCGTCATGTCTGCGGTTGTTGTGCGTGACGCCTCTGGCCGGTCGCAGGCCGGCAGAGGTCAGAAACGTTGTCGGCCGCCGGGGTACTGAATCGGCTTGCGGCAGTCCGGCGCATCGCCAGGCACAGGCTCTTGGTCGAGCGCATGGCAGAGCGCAGCATGGACCCGTTCCGCCTCAGCCGCAGCGAAGCAGTGGCGACCGGGTCCCCATGGAGGGTGATCTGGAGCGTCAGCGCCATCCCTCCATCCGGTTCACGGCTCACGGATTTGCTCGCTACCGGTGCGAGTTCCCACCCCTGTGCCTCGTGCGCTGTCCGGCTCATCCGTTTGTCCCGTTGGCAGATGTCGGCGGCTTGTCAGGCTCGGCCTCCTCGCCATCGGGTGAGGGCAGCCGTCCACCCCTGCTCTCAGCAACCGTCAACGCATCCCGGAGTGCCTCACACAACCGGGCACTCAGGAATCGGAGTTCCAGGGCGTTGGCCTTCTGGTTTTCGAGCATCTTCGCCGCGTGGTCGAGCAGCTCGGCGCCCGTTTGGAGCTGGACCTCTTCCATTTCGTCGGCGAGCTGTGAGAGAGGGCTATTGCCGTCGTCGGTGGCCAGGTAGGAGCGCTGACCGGCCGGGCCCGGCCAGGGGAGCAGACGCGGTTGGGCGCTCACAATGTCACCGCCATCCACTGAGAGGCACACATCGAGCCGGCGCAGCGGGCAGACTCCGCCCGGCGCTGCATCTGCTGCTCGTAGGCGACGAGATAGGGGCGGACGAGCTGAACGTCCTCGCCGCGGATCGGACCCCAGACGTACGGGTCAGGGACCCACGGCACGCTCAGGCTCATCGTCGGCATGTCCGCGCAGCCCACGGCCGGGCTCGTTCCCGCCGCGCGGTGGTGCCCCGGAGCGGGCAGTAAGGCTTTCAGCAGCAACTCGAAAAACCTGCCGATATGGTTCCGCATGTCGACCTGCTTCCATCAGGTTGGCCATGCCCCGGGGTGCCGTCACGCACCGCCGGGGTGTCTTGTCTCGACAGTCAACGACCGTCTTTGGCCAAGAGGCAGCGTTCATACGGGGGTTCATGTGCACACGAGGGGCTCAAGATTTCGCTCCAAGGGGGTTCGCGATGAACCCCCTTGGCCAAATCTCGTGTGACACGATGAACACTTGACGTGACGCCGGGGGGTGTCAGCAGAACGTGAGCAGAGAACCGAACCGCAAGTTGGCCGCAGTCATGGCGGAGGCCGGAGCCTCGAACAAGGGACTGGCCAAACGAGTCCGTGAGGTCGCGCAGCGGCACGGCGAACACCTCGGGACAACCCACGTCGCCGTTCAGCGATGGTTGGACGGGAGCGGAATCCAGCGGCAGTCAGCCGTGTTCGTCGCCGAGGCACTGAGCGACAAGTTACGGCGGAGGGTCACGCCGCAAGATCTGGGATTCCCCGGTGCTGCGCAGGTTCCCGCTCCCGCGGTCAGCATGGGCTACGCCGGCTCGCTGGCCGAGACGCTGAACGCCCTTGATGGCCTTACGCACCAGCGTCCAGAGAACGGCCCGTCGGACGAACCCCAGCTCCCGGACGCCGATGTGCACTCCGCCGCCCTCTCGTGGCTCGTCTCCCGCCCGGAAGGTGTGCCGACCGATGTTCCCGCCGCCCGTCGGGTCGGCATGCGTGACGTCGCCGCGGTCCGGACGGCAGCGGGGTTCTTCATGCAGCTGGACTTCCAGTTCGGCGGCGGACACGCGCACAAGGCGTTCCGGCATTACTTCCGG
Organism: Streptomyces sp. NPDC048434; assembly: GCF_043200375.1. Taxonomy (NCBI): domain Bacteria; kingdom Bacillati; phylum Actinomycetota; class Actinomycetes; order Kitasatosporales; family Streptomycetaceae; genus Streptomyces; species Streptomyces sp. NPDC048434. The sequence goes on from NZ_JBICXQ010000011.1 coordinate 180,061, forward strand.
GAAGACGTGCTGCCTCTGCTGGGAGCCAGCTACAGCGCCAAGGTGGGCGAGGCGCTGTTCCAGGCCGCAACGGAGATGTCACAGCTACTTGCCTGGACCGCGTACGACAGCGGAAACCATGCCCTTGCCGACCGTTACATGCTCTCGACGCTGCGACTGACCCAGGTGGCGGGCGACCGCATGATGGGCGCACGCATTCTGGCCAATATGAGCCACCAGGCCAACTACCTGGGCCAGGTGCCCCGAGCTCTGACGCTGGCCCGCGCGTCGGTGGAAGGTGGCAAGGCCGCCTCCACACCCCGCGCGATGGCGCTGTTCTCCGCCCATGAGGCACGCGCCTTGTCCACCGCCCAGGACCAGAGGGGCGCTGCCCGCGCGATGACCGAGGCGGAGAAGTTCTTCGAGCGTGCTGACAGCGCAGACGATCCCGAATGGCTCTCCTACATGGACGAAGCCGAGCTGATCGGGGAGTTCTGCCACTGTTTCCGCGATCTCGGACAGGGCGCCGAAGCCGTCCGCTTCGCCGAACGCGCTGTCGAGCTCACTGACCCTAAATACGCCCGTACCCTCGGGTTCTGCCGCATGGTGCTCGCACAGAGTCAGCTGCTGAACGGAGACCTCGACGCTGCCGTGACGACCGCCGGTCTCGCCGTCGATGCCGGGGACGCACTGGATTCCGCTCGGTTCCAGCGGTATGTGGGCGACTTCCAACGCGAGGTGTCCGCGCACGGGACGCACCCTGCCGTTCAGCAGTTCAGCGGGCAGGTACGGGACGCCATGAACCGGCCGGGCGACGAGTAGCCGAGGTCACCCCGGATTCCAGTCGCGCGGCGCGTCCTCGTTCCGGAGCGAGGAGATCCGACGGGCGTACTCCGCAGCCGTCTCGGCGCTCTCGGACACGTTCTGCATGAGCCATGTCGTCATGTTGAATTCCTGCACTGCACGGAGGGTGGCGAAGCCCGACCACGTACGGAGATCCCGCCCGTAGGCGCCGACGAAGGCGCCGTACTGTTCCTTGGTCTGCCATCCCAGGCTGTGATGCTCGGTGGCGGTGACCATCAGGTCCCACTCGGGGTGATCGAAACTGAACCGCTCCAGATCGATCACGATCACCTGATCATTCCGGTCCATCATCAGGTTCTGCACGTGAGCGTCCCCGTGCACAGGGCCCCGCTCGGACTCGAACCGAAGATCCTCCACACGGTCCCGGAGCTCACGCGCGCGCTTCCGCAGGAACGCGCGGTCATCCTCCGGTATGTCGACTGCCGCGTTGATCCGTCGGTCGGTCCGGTCCAGGACCGGGTACGCAGGCAGGTTCAGCGTGTCCGGCAGGCTGAGCGAGTGCAGATCCCGGAGGACGGCGCCCAGCTCTCCGTACGTTGCCTTACGGGCACCCTCCTCGATCAGGTGCCAGAACGTCACCGGATGGCCGTCGACGACCAAGGGCTGCTCCAGGTCATCGACCACGCGCGTAACGGGGAAGCCCTCACGCGACAGCCAGCGCGACACCTGAACCTCACCCCGGGCCGAGTGCAGGTATTCCGTCGAACGGGCGATCCGCACCACCACAGGATGGGCAGTCAGCCGGAACAGCGCGTTCTCTCCCAAGCGGATCAGGCGCGCTCCGTCACCGTCGAGCCCCGCCTGTCGACACGCCGCGGCCAACACCTGTGTAGCGGTGGCCGACGTGAACCCCTCTCCTGTACTCCGCTCAGCATCAGACGGCATGCCCGTATCCACTCCCTCAATACCGCCAACCCGGTAGCGCAGACCGCCGAGGCATGCAGCGGCCGGCAACAGACATCAAGGCGACCGTACCCACGGGTGGTGGCCGCAGACGGGACCGGGGCATGTCGAGCGACCGTTCTCGGGGCCAACACGCACCCAGTCACCAGCCGTAGGCCCTGACCTGCCGGTATGCGACCCGGAAAAAGGACTATGAACAATGCTTGACAGGATCATCAAGCCGCGTTCACAGCCTGTAAGGAAGCGTGCCTGAACGCAGGTACGCAGCAACTCCGTTGGGCAAGCCTGCCGAAGCGTGGATCATGGGGCCGTGGCGAAGTCAACGAAGAAGATAGCCCCGGACGAGATGCCAGATCTTGAGCCAAAGCTCTCCGCCTACCAACAGGCGATGCGGGAACGGCTCCTCGCAGCCCCCGTTGTGCCTGCACCCGAACCCTGGCAATCCGTTGCCCTTGTCCCCGTCGGCGGGCTCCTCGGAATCGGCTTCGCGTCGCATCCCGAGGACCGCCGCGATCTGGTGATGGTCGTCTCACGCGACGGTCACGGCCTCTTCGACGCCGTCACTGGGGAGAAGATCGCCAGGGACCGCGAACCCGACCCCGCGGACGAGACTCCCGACAGCATGCCGGACTTGTCCTGCCCCGGCCTGGGGCCGATCACCGGAAGCCGGGTACACATAGCGGGGCTCTTCGGCGGAGGGCTCCACACCACCACCGCAGACGGTTGGTATCTGGAGGTCGTCACCCCGGCGTGGCCGAATGATCGGGTCCTGCTCTCCCGTGACGGCGGGCTGCCTCACTCCGGTCCCCACGACGAGCGGTGGTGGCACATCTTCCACTCGAACTACTCCGAATTCCGGGCAGCCGGCTTCTCGCCCTCCGGGCAGACCATCGCCGTCGCGACGAGCAGCGACATTTCACTGTGGACACGCAAGACGGGTCAAGGTCACTCCAGCCGCGCCGAGCACTCTGCTCACCGCACAGACCCGGCTTGAGAAGCGTGCACAGGGTGACGGCGACGCCGAGCTTATAAAACGAGGGGACGGTCACTCGCAGTGCGCATCAGATCCAGAAAGGACTACGAACACTGCTTGACATGGATCAAGCCGTCCTTCCTATGGATGATGTACCGCTGCGGCTGGGGCGCCAAGGCCGACCAGGAGACCGTGCTGGCGATCGAGATCGAGCGGGCCGGGTTCGACTGGGCGTTGGGGCATGCCTGTCTGTCGCACTACGACCGGGACGAGCACCCCGACCGCGACGCCTGGCAGCGGCAGTTGAAGGGGGCGCCGGCGCGGGTGCAGTGGGATCCGGAGCGGGATCTGGGGCTGCGGCCGCTGGCGTACCGGTCGTTGCAGTTGGGCCTGTCGGGTGAGGCGTCGCGGCGGTACGCGGACGAGTGGACGGTGGCCATCACGGATGTCACCCCGCTGGCCCATGAGATCCGTGCGCTGGTGCGTTTTGGGGACACCGCGGCGGCCGCCGCGCTGCTGCCCGAGGAGCGGCCCTACCCGGCACCCGGGGGAACTCCGGGGCTCGGCCGCGTGTCCTGAGGCGCCTTCACAAACGCGTAATTCCGGCCACCGCGCGGTCCGCCGGGCACTGGTTCGTGTGGCGTACGGGACGTAGCGTCCCCCGGCCAACTCTCGATCGTTCACAGCCAATTGATGCATCGTTCAGCAACCTCCCCCTGCCCGGGAAACTCGGCCGCCGCCACAGTCAAGTCGGCCCACTGAGGGCTCACGCGACTCAGGGAGAGTGGCACATATGCCCGACATGACCCGACGCAGACTTCTCGGCTCCGCGGCCGGCGCGGTCGGCGGCGCCGCCGCGCTGTCGCTGCTGCCGCCCAGCGTGCAAAAGGCCGTCGCCGCCGGACCCGCGCGTCACGGCTCGCTGCACGACGTCGAGCACGTCGTGATGCTGATGCAGGAGAACCGGTCGTTCGACCACTACTTCGGCACTCTGCGCGGCGTCCGGGGCTTCGCCGACCCGGACGCGCTGACGCTGCCGGACGGCCGGTCCGTCTTCCACCAGCCGGACGCGCAGAACCCGGACGGCTATCTGCTGCCGTTCCGCCTCAACACGCACACCACCAGCGCCCAGGCCATCCCCTCCACCAGCCATGCCTGGTCCGTGCAGCACGAGGCGTGGAACGGCGGCACGATGGACCGCTGGCTGCCCGCGCACCGCAAGGCCGACGGCATCAACGGTCCGTACGTCATGGGCTATCACACCCGCGCGGACATCCCCTTCCAGTTCGCCCTCGCCGAGGCCTTCACCCTCTGCGACAACTACTTCTGCTCGGTCTTCGGCCCGACCTGGCCCAACCGGCTGTACTGGATGACCGGCACCCTCGACCCGGGCGGCACACAGGGCGGTCCGGTGCTGAACAACACCGCGCCCAAGCCGTACCGCTGGACGACCTACGCCGAGCGACTGGAGGCGGCCGGCATCAGCTGGAAGGTCTACCAGGAGGAGGACGACTACGGCTGCAACCTCCTGGAGCAGTTCCAGACGTTCCGGGACGCCCAGCCCGGCCAGTCGCTCTACGAGCGCGGGATGCGGCCGCAGCCGGCCGGCACCTTCGAGGACGACGCCCGCAACGACCGGCTGCCGGCCGTCTCCTGGCTGATCCCCACCAGCCACCAGTCCGAGCACCCGGACTATCTGCCGGCCGCGGGCGCCGACTACGTCGCCCAGAAGATCGAGGCGATCGCGTCCAACCCGAGGGTGTGGGCCAAGACCGTCTTCATCCTCAATTACGACGAGAACGACGGCCTCTTCGACCATGTGCCGCCGCCGGTGCCGCCCCCGGGGACGAAGGACGAGTTCGTCCGGGGCCTGCCGATCGGCGGCGGCTTCCGGGTGCCGTGTCTGATCATCTCGCCGTGGACGGTGGGCGGCTGGGCCGCCGGCGACCCCTTCGACCACACCTCGGTGCTGCAGTTCCTGGAGCGCTGGACGGGTGTGGCGGAGCCCAACATCAGCGACTGGCGACGGGACGCCTTCGGCGATCTGACCTCCGCATTCGGCTTCGGCCACCGGGCGCACCGCCCGCCGCGGCTGCCCCGCGACACCGCCGAGCAGCTGGTCGAGGCGCAGTGGGAGGTGGCGCATCTGCCGAAGCCGACGCTGCCGGGCGCGGGGCAGCAGCCGCCGCGTCAGGAGCGCGGCCGGCGCAGGCGGCGGTAGGGCAGCCTTTGCGGCCCCGCCCCGGGGCCTGCCGCCTCTCCCCCTGAAACGACGGTGCCGTACGGGCCGGCCTCGCGAGGAGGCGTCCCGTACGGCACCGCGGGGTGTGCGGGTCAGACTCCCGCGTAGGAGTGCAGACCCGTCACGAAGATGTTCACGCCGTAGTAGTTGAACAGGTAGCAGGCGAACCCGATCAGGCCCAGGTAGGCGGCCTTGCGGCCCTTCCAGCCGGCCGTGGCGCGGGCGTGCAGATAGCAGGCGTAGGCGACCCAGGTGATGAAGGCCCAGACCTCCTTGGGGTCCCAGCCCCAGTAGCGGCCCCACGCGGCCTCGGCCCAGATGGCGCCGGCGATGATGGTGAACGTCCACAGCGGGAAGACGGTGGCGTTGACGCGGTAGGCGAACTTGTCCAGCGAGGCGGCGGAGGGCAGCCGGTCCAGTACGGACGAGGCGAACGCGCCGGGCTGCTTGCCCGCCGGGTCGGCGAGCTTGGCCTCGTAGGAGTCGCGGAAGAGGAAGAGCAGCGTGGAGACGGCGCCGAGGTAGAGGGCCGCGCCGGAGATGATCGCGCAGCTGACGTGGATCCACAGCCAGTACGAGTGCAGCGCGGGCACCAGCTGGTCACTGGCGGTGTAGAGCACCGAGACGGCCAGCCCGAGGTCGAGCAGGACAGTGGTGACCAGGGGCAGCCCGATCCAGCGGACCTTCTTCTTGCCTGCGAGCAGCAGCAGGTAGAGGCCGACCGCGACCGCGGCGAAGGTCGTGGAGAACTCGTACATGTTGCCCCAGGGGGCACGCTGGACGGACAGGGCGCGGGTGAGGACGCCGCCCACGTGCAGCGCCCAGGCCAGGACGGTCAGCGAGATGGCGATCCGCCCGTAGAGGTCGCCCTTCTCGGTGTCGCCGGCGGCGCCCGGCCCGTCGGGGACATCGCGGCTGCCGGTGACGGACTTGGTGACGACCGTGGGCCGTTCCAGCACGGCCGTTCCGGTGGATCCTGCGCCTGCTCCGGACTGCACGGACACCGTCACGGGCGCCTTGGCCCGGGCGGTCAGGGCGGCGGCGGTGCGGCCGACCTTGCTGCGGCTGCCGAACACCCACTCGGCCATGTGCGCGAGGAAGGCGAGCGTATAGACCGCCATCGCGGAATAGACCAGCAGGTTGCTGTTGTGCGCCAGTGTCTCGTTGGCTGCGGCCGCGATGTTCACGCGCGCGCTCCTTCGGAGGGGTCAGCAGGTCCGTCAGAGTCGGTGGGCTCCGCGGGGTCTTCGGTGTCGGGGGCGGTGGCCGGGGCGGGCGGGGCATCGGGGCACAGCTCCCCGGCGAGACCGGCGAGTTCCTCCGGCAGCCGGGCCGACTCGCTGCGGCCGAGAGCGGCCATCTCGACGACGGTGACGCCGGCGCCGTTCTCCTCGGCCCGCTCCGCCCGGACCCAGACCCGGCGGCGCTGGATGAACAGCGATCCGGCCAGGCCCAGCAGCGCGGTGACCGCGCCGGTCAGCGCCAGGCCGTTGCCGGGCTGGTGGGAGACCTTGAAGCTGGCCCAGCCCTTGACGCCGTCGAAGGTGATCGAGCCCTCGCCGTTCGGCAGCTTCATCGTCGTCTGCTCTTCGGCGGCGCGTACGGCCGCCTTGTTCTTGGAGCCCGCGTGCCGCTCCACGCGGTCCTTGGGCAGCAGCATCTTCTTGAGGATGCCGCCCTTGCCGTCCTGGTACTTCTTGAGGCGCTTGGTGTCGAGCTTGTAGACGCTCTGCGGCAGGCCGGAGTCCAGGCCCAGATCACCGTGGTACGCGTTCACCGAGAGCACGGGGAAGTCCAGCGCCGGGAACTGCGAGAACATCGAGCCGGTGCCGCGGCCGCCGAACGTCGGGACGAACATGGCCTGGAAGCCGAGCTGGTTGCGCTTGCCGTCCTTGGTCTGCGCCCCGGGTACCTTCACCACACCGGTCGAGGTGAGGTTCTTCGGGTCCGCGGGCAGGAAGGCCGTCGCGCCGTGGTAGACGGTCTTGCCGCGGCCGTCCTTGACGGTGACGACGGGCGAGTAGCCGTGCGAGAGCAGGTAGACCCTGTTGCCGGCGATGTCGAGGGGCTTGTTCACCTCGATCGCGGTCTTGTGCTGCTTGCCGTCCGCGCCCAGGTAGTAGGAGATCTGCGCCCGGTAGGTGCGCGGGGTGCCCCGCTGGGGTCCGGTCCGCTCGTACGTCGCGTCGAAACGGTCGAGCTTGAAGCCGAACGGCTCCATGTCGTCGGTGTCGTAGAACGGTCCCGACTTGAACTCGTCGTACTGCGTGAGGCTGTTGGCGAAGCCGTCGCCCTCGGTGACGAGCTTGTTGCCCTCGGACTTCCACAGGCCGCCGACGGCGAACGCCACCAGCATCACGATCAGCGCGACATGGAAGGCGAGGTTGCCGACCTCGCGCAGATAGCCCTTCTCGGCGGCGACCGCGGTGCCGGACCGGTGGGCGCGGAAGCGCCGCTTCTTCAGCAGCCGCCCCGCCGCGACGAGGACCTCTTCGGGTGCCGCGTCCGTGCGCCAGGTGGTGTACGCGGGCAGCCGGGTCAGCCGGCGCGGGGCGGCCGGCGGGCGGCCGCGGAGCTGTCCGACGAACTGCCAGCTGCGCGGCACGATGCAGCCGATCAGCGAGATGAACAGCAGCAGATAGATCGCCGAGAACCACACCGAGCTGTAGACGTGGAACATCCCGAGCTTGTCGTAGATGCCCGCGAGGGTGGAGTGGTCGGCCTTGAACTGGTCGACCTTGGTCGGGTCGACGCTGGTCTGCGGGATCAGCGAACCGGGGATCGCGCCGATCGACAGCAGGAAGAGCAGCAGCAGCGCCACCCGCATCGAGGTCAGCTGCCGCCAGAACCAGCGCACCCAGCCGAGGGGGCCGAGCGAGGGGAAGGTGATGTCTTCCGTGGGCGCGGTGGAGAGCTGGGATCCGGCCGCGCCGAGATCGCTGCCCGCGTCGGCCGCGGGGCCCGGGTCGCGGGGGGTGTCGGTCTTGGTGGACATCAATCAGATCCCAACGGTGGAGCTTTGCGTCCAGCTCTGGAGCTCGGACATCAGGCTGTCCCAGATGCCGGTGACGAGGAGGATGCCGAGGGCGACCATCATCCCGCCGCCGATCCGCATCACCCACAGATAGTGCCGTTTGACCCAGCCGAACGCGCCGAGCGCCCGGCGGAAGGCCAGCGCGACGACGATGAACGGCAGGCCCAGGCCCAGGCAGTACGCCACGGTGAGCAGGGCGCCGCGGCCGGCGCTGGCGTCGTAGTAGGCGAGGGTGCTGACGGCGGCGAAGGTGGGGCTCAGGCACGGCGTCCAGCCGACGCCGAAGAGCACCCCGAGCACCGGCGCGCCGGCCAGGCCCATGGCGGGCTTCATGTGGAAGCGCAGTTCGCGCTGTCCGAAGCGCTTCAGGACACCGGCGAACGCCAGCCCGAGCAGGATCATCAGTACGCCGAGGATGCGCGAGATGACGTCCTTGTACTCCTGCAGGTTCTTGCCGAAGAACCCGAAGAGCGCACCGCCGGAGACGAAGACGGCGGTGAAGCCGAGGACGAAGAGCGTGGCGCCGGCCAGCATCCGGCCGCGTCTGGCCTCGCCGAGGTCGCTGCCGGTGACGCCGGTGACGTACGACATATAGCCGGGTACCAGCGGCAGGACGCAGGGCGAGAAGAACGACAGGAGTCCGGCGACGAGCGCGATGGGGACGGCGGCGAGCAGGGTGCCGTTGAGGACGGTCTGGTTTTCCGCGGCGGCGGCGAGCGCGATCACGTGATCACTTCTCGGCGATCAGCGGGGCGACCATCTTGCGCAGATCGTCCTCGGCTAGCGGGCCGATCGAGCGGGCGGCGATCTTGCCGTGCCGGTCGATGGCGATCGTGGAGGGGATGGACTGCGGGTTGAGGCTGCCCTTGGGGAAGCGCAGCATCAGCCGTCCGGTCGGGTCGAACAGGCTCGGGTAGGGCACCTTGTGCTCTTCCTCGAAGCTGGTGGCCTGCGACTTCTCGGAGTCGCGGGTGTTGATCCCGACGAACTGGACGCCCTTGGCCTTGGTCTCGTTCGCGACCTTGGCGAAGTTCGGTGCCTCGGCGATGCAGGGGCCGCACCATGATCCCCAGACGTTGAGGATGACGACCTTGCCCTTGTAGTCGGCGACGTCCAGTTTCTTGCCGGTGGTGGTCTCACCGGCAAGATCGGGTGCCGGCTGCCGCTCGTCCTTCTTGACGGTGTCGATGCCGTTCTTGCCCTGGACGAACCGGGTCTGGGACGAGCCGCCGGAGGCGCCGTCGCCGCAGGCGCTGAGCGTCAGCGACGCGACCGCCGCCCCTGCGGCGAGCAGGGTGATGCGGCGGCGGCTCGTGAGGCGGCGTGGGGCGCGGCAGGCACTCATGTGAAAAGTTTCGCATGGGCCAATTCCGGATCTTCCGCGCCCCCCTCCGACGGCCCGGCGCGGCCCGGCAGTACATGTCAGGCGGCTGCCAAATACGACTTCCAGCCGTCGTTCGGCCGCTCTCCGACGGGAAGCTGCTGGAGCTTGCTCACCACCTGCGGATCCTGTGCGTCGAGCCAGTCGGTGAACTGCCGGAACGACACCAGGCGGACATCTCTGTTCTGCTCGTTGGCAATGTGCTTGAGGGCTTCCTCGACGGCATCCATGTAGATGCCGCCATTCCACTGTTCGAAGTGGTTGCCGATAAAGAAGGGCGCGCGATTGGTCTCGTACGCCCGGCGGAAACCGGAAATGTATGCGTCGGTGGCCTGCTGCCGCCAGCCCGGGTAGTTGACCGGCGGTGCCGTCGTGGAGTTCTTCGACTGATTGAAGAGGATGTTGTAGTCCATCGAGAGCACCTGGAATCGGTGGCCCGGGAACGGAATCAGCTGGAGTGGGAAGTCCCAGAGGCCCATCTTCTTCCTCGGCCACATCTGCATACCGCCGGGCGAGCTGGCGTCATAACGCCAGCCGAGGTTCTTGGCGGTGGGCAGCAGGTTTTCCTGGCCCAGCAGGCAGGGGGTGCGGCTGCCGACCAATTCCTTGCGGTAGTCGAACGGCAGCGGTTCGAGGTCGGTGAAGCCGGTGTTCGTGCGCCACGTCGTGACGAAGTCCATCGCCTGGTCGATTTCGGACTGCCACTGCTGGGGCGTCCAGTGCTTGACCGAGGTCGAGGCTTCGCCGCAGAAGTGCCCGTTGAAGTGGGTGCCGACCTCGTGGCCGTCCAGCCAGGCCTCCCGCACGCACTTCAGCGTCTCCTTGATGTGGTCGTCGCTGAGGTAAGGGATGTCGGAGGCGCCCCGCTTGTTGTTCGGCGGGCTGTAGAGATGCTTCTGGGATTCGGGCAGGAGATACAGGCCGGAGAGGAAGAAGGTCATCGCCGCGCCGTGGTCCCTGGCGAGCTTGAGGAAACGGGGGAAGAGGCCGTTGCCGACCTCTCCGGCCCCGTCCCAGGAAAAGACCACGAACTGCGGCGGGGTCTGACCGGGCTCGAGCCGTTCGGGTGCCTTGGGCTGATGGGGCTGCGTGCCAGAATTCGCTGTCGAACCGTCACCGATGAGCTTCGCCCGCGCCTGGACCGAGCCCTTGACGCGCTGCTTGTCCGCCCCCGCGTTATCCGAGTCCGTCGACGAGCAGCCGGCGACGCCCAGGGCCGCGGCTGCCCCAACTCCCATACCCAGCAGGTTTCGCCGACTGATCGCGCGCATACCCTCGACCCCATCCGTGCTCGCCGAACTCAATATCCATATAAACGGACAATGGAGAGGAGGGCATGTCGAGCGTCGGGGTTCCGAGTTATTCGCTTGGATATTTCATTTTGCTTCGACTTGACGTTCCGCCAAGTGATGCGCCGTCAGGCCCCGAAAGCCTTGGCCTTTCCTTTGACGGGTTTGGCGCCCGCCAGAAGATGGGAGGGAACCAGGTCGCGCGCAGGCTCGCTGTACCCCACCGAAATGATCTTGTCGCCGTGGAAGGTGAACGACGTCAGCGAGGCCAGCGTGCACTGCCGCTTCCGCGGGTCGTGCCACAGCCGCCGCCGCTCCGCGAAGCTGCGCACGATCCAGATCGGCAGCTGATGGCTGACCGCCACCGCCTCGCGCCCGCGCGCCGCGTCCCGCGCCGCACCCAGCGCCGCCATCATCCGCACGACCTGCTCCAGGTACGGCTCGCCCCAGGACGGCCGGAACGGGTTCGTGAGGTACTTCCAGTTCCCCGGCTTCTTCAGCGCGCCGTCACCGACCCCGAAGGTCTTCCCCTCGAAGACGTTGGCCGCCTCGATCAGCCGCTCGTCGGTGGCCAGCTCCAGACCGTGCGCACCGGCGATCGGCGTCGCGGTCTCCTGCGCACGCTCCAGCGGCGAGGCGACGACATGCGTGATGTCCCGCTCCGCGAGGTGCTCCGCCACCCGGTCGGCCATCTTCCGCCCCAGATCGGAGAGGTGATAGCCGGGCCGGCGCCCGTAGAGGACACCGTCGGGGTTGTGCACCTCGCCGTGCCGCATCAGATGCACGACGGTGATGTCTTCGCTGCTCATGTCACCCATTCATTCAGTCGTCGGCAAGCAGTCGCCGGCCCGTGCGCCGGAGGTGTCCTCAGGCCGTCGCCAGGGCCGCGGCCCGTGCGGCGGCCGGCAGTGCGGCGGCGATCCGCTCGACGGCCGCCGTGTCGTGCGCGGTCGACAGGAACCACACCTCGAAGGCGGACGGCGGGAGGTAGACGCCCTGCGACAGCATCGAGTGGAAGAAGGCAGTGAAGCGGAACGACTCCTGGGCCTTGGCGCCGTCGTAGTCGGTCACGTCGGCATCCGTGAAGAAGACCGAGAACATGTTCCCCGCGGCCTGGAGCCGGTGCGCCACGCCCTCCTTCGTCAGCGCGGCGGTGACCAGGCCCCGTACCTCCGCCGAGACCGCGTCGACCGCGCCGTACGCGGCATCGTCCAGCAGCCGCAGCTGCGCGACGCCCGCGGCGGTGGCGACCGGGTTCCCGGACAGGGTGCCGGCCTGGTAGACCGGGCCGACCGGGGCGAGATGCGCCATGACGTCCGCGCGGCCACCGAAGGCCGCGGCCGGGAAGCCGCCGCCCATGACCTTGCCGAAGGTCATCAGATCCGGACGTACCCCATCAATCCCGTACCAACCGGCCTTGCTGACGCGGAAGCCGGTCATCACCTCGTCGGAGATGTAGAGCGCACCGTTGCCGGCGCACAGATCCTTCAGGCCCTGGTTGAAGCCCGGCAGCGGCGGCACCACGCCCATGTTGCCCGGCGACGCCTCCGTGATCACACAGGCGATCTCGCCCGGGTGCGCGGCGAATGCGGCCCGCACCGCCTCGATGTCGTTGTACGGCAGCACGATCGTGTCGCCGGCCTGCGCCCCCGTCACCCCCGGCGTGTCGGGCAGCCCGAAGGTCGCCACGCCCGAACCGGCCGCGGCCAGCAGCGCGTCCACGTGCCCGTGGTAGCAGCCCGCGAACTTGATCACCTTCGGCCGGCCGGTGAAGCCGCGCGCCAGCCGGATCGCCGACATCGTCGCCTCGGTGCCGCTGGAGACCAGCCGCACCTGCTCGACCGGCTCGATCCGGGCCACGATCTCCTCGGCCAGCTCGACCTCGCCCGCGCCGGGCGTACCGAAGGACGTACCGCGGGCGACCGCCTCCTGGACCGCGGCGATCACCTCGGGGTGCGAGTGGCCGAGGATCATCGGCCCCCATGAGCACACGAGGTCGACATACTCACGGCCGTCGGCGTCGGTGAGGTACGGACCGGCGCCGGACACCATGAACCGGGGCGTACCGCCCACGGCCCGGAAGGCCCGCACCGGAGAATTGACGCCGCCCGGCGTCACGGCGGACGCACGGTCGAACAGCGACTGCGAAACAGGGGCTTCATACGGAAAAGACACTGTGATCCTGACCTGCATAAACGGCGGGTGGGCGGCGCACGCACGCGGCCCGGCTGACTAGGGGTGCGGGGATCTTCCTCGCGATACGCCTGCGGGCGCCGCTCGGTTCACTCTCGCTCCTTTTTTGATTCCTCTCGCTTTCGACCGGGCGTCAGCCCCCACTCGTCTGCGAAACTGGGCCGACGTACGAGTAAGTCACGCAAGCAATGGTCTCAGAGGCGCACGGGGGCGTGCGGCCGGGCGTTTCACGCGCCGGTGACGGGGGAGGTCTCAGAGACGATGATCGGGTTGCGCGGCTGGGGCTGCGAGTGGTCGGGTGGAGATATGCATCGCGGTGGCGAACTGGGCGAGGGAACCAATGACCGGGGTCCCGAGCGCGCCCAGCGCGGCCGTCACCGGCGCGAGGAATCCACGGGCGGGGAAGTCAGAGGCGGCCGCATGGGGGTGACATACAAGTACTTCGGCGCGCCGAACGGCGCGACCGCGGCCCGGGTACCGATCTCCATGCGCCCCGAGGAACTCGGCGGCGACGAGCTCGGTATGGGCGGTATGTTCTCCAAGATCAAGCCGGAGACGATGGCCGCCATGGTCCTCACCGGTATCGAGGGCATACCCCTCCACAAGGTCCCGCCGCTCGAACTGGTCGTCCTCCACCCCGACTACGCCGTCGTCAAGCTCCCGATGACCGTGGTCGACCCGCTGCGCGGCGTCGGCGAGGAGTCGGTCGGCGCGGCCGCCTTCATCTGGTCCACCGTTCCCGACCGCGGCGGTCCGCGCGACGCCTTCTCCGTCTACCAGCTGCTGCACGAATGGCAGGACTTCAGCCACCGGCTGCACGAGGCGGGGCACCAGGCGTACTGCCTGGTCTGGCCGTAACGGTTCAGCGCGACGGCGCCGGGCGCGGCGCGGGCCCGCGCCGATCCGAGAGACACGGCCCGAGCCGCTCTCCGGCGGGCCGGGACCCGCCGGTCACCACGTCGGGCGGGCCTTGCCCGTCACCACGTGGGCCGGGCCGAGACGCCGCCGTCCACGACCAGATCGTGCCCGGTGATCCAGGACGCCATCGGCGAGGCGAGGAAGACACAGGCATCGCCCACGTCCTCCGGCGTGCCCAACCGCCCGGCGGGCGCCGCCGCTTGCCAGCGGCGCACCCCCTCCGGCCAGTCCTCGGCCAGGCCGGGCCGGCCGATCAGGCCCGGCGAGACGCTGTTGACGCGGATGCCGTACGCGCCGTACTCCAGCGCCGCCCCGCGTGCATGCATCACCACCGCCGCCTTGGACGCGCAGTAGTGGGCATGCTGCGGCGCCGGCCGGTCCGCCTCGATCGAGGCGATATGGGTCACCGACCCTCCTGCGCCCGCCCGCATCACGGCGGCCGCGGCCTGCGTGCAGGCGAAGACGCTGTGCACATTCACATCCGCCACCGCCCGCCAGTCGGCGAGCGACATCGCCGCCAGCTCCTGCGTCGGCTGCACCCCCGCGTTGTTCACCAGCGCGGTCAGCCGCCCGCGCCAGCCGGCCGCCTCGGTCACCAGACGGTGGCACTCCTCCTCGACGGCCAGATCGGCGCACAGCGCCAGCGCGCTCCCGCCGTCCGCCTCGATCCGCTCGACCAGGGCCCGCGCCGCCTCGGCGCCCGTCCGGTAGTGCGCCACGACGGCGGCTCCCGCGGCGGCGAACCGCAGCGCGATCCCGCGGCCGAGGCCGCCGGCGGCGCCGGTCACGAGGGCGACCTGGCCGCGGAGGTCGGGGAGAGGGGGGCGGCCGGTGACGTCGGGCACGGTCTCGGTCAAGGTCGGGTCGGTCGTGGTCGGCTCGGTCATGGTCGGCTCAGGGCGGTGATCCGCGCTGCCTCCTGGGGGAAGCGCGCGGCCAGTTCGGCGGCGTCCCCGTGCTCGTAGTCCTCGAAGGTGAAACCGGGCGCCATCGTGCAGCCGAAGAGTGTCCAGGAGCCGCCGTCGGCCACTTCGGCGGCCATCCACGTACCGGCCGGCACCGTGAACTGGACGTGCTGCCCGCCGAGGACGTCCGGGCCGAGGACGACCGTACGGGCCGGGCTGCCGCCTTCCGCGAGGCCGCCGGTGTCCGGGGCGCCGCCCTCGGGGAGACCGCCGGTGTCCGGGGCGCCGCCGCCCTCCGGACCACTGCCGTCCGAGGTGCCCCCGCCCTCCGGGAGGAGGAACAGGGTGAGCGGATCGCCGCGGTAGAAGTGCCAGATCTCGTCGGTGGGCAGCCGGTGCAGGGCGGAGAAGTCGCCCGGCTCGTCGGTCAGCAGCATCACGATCGCCGAGCCCTCGGGCCGCCCGTCGGCGCGCTCGGGCCCCGCCCATGTGGGCCGGAACCGCCCGCCCTCACGGGGCAGCGGCGCCAGCCCGTAGAAATCGATCAGCGCCTCGGGGAGCCGGTCGCGGGACCTCCGCTGCTCGTCCATCTGCGGGCTGCCTCCCCCTCGTCCGCCGACTGCCGGTGGTAATCCAGCGTAGGGCGTGTCTTGGGGATCAGGGTCGACGGCGGCGCGGTGTGGGCACCATCAGGCCATCTGTCCGAGCCGATGGCCGACGCCCCGTCAGGCGCTGTGCCCGACGCCCCGTCAGACACCTTGCACGGTTCCCCGTCAGCCGTCTTGCCCGGCGCCTCGCCCACGGCCCGCCCAGCTCCCCGTCAGCCGTTTCGCCCCGGCGCGTTCCCCACGTCCCGCCCGGCGCGCCGGCGTCCCCGTGCCCCGGCCGTCCGCTGTCCGTCAGCCGGTCGTCCAGTGCGGGTCGCGGCCCGTCTCGGCCAGCAGCGCATCGAGGCCGGAGGCGCCGGGCGGAACGGGGACCGGCTCGGCGAAGACGTTCATCTTCCGGGCCGTCGGGGCCATCTGTGCGACCAGTGTCCGCAGCTCGGCCACGCACCCGGCGGCCGGCGCGTACGGCAGGCCGGTCGCCCGCGCCACGTCCCAGGCGTGCACGGTCAGATCCAGCAGCACCATCGCGCCGACGGTCCGTGCCGGCAGATTCATTCCGCCGGTCAGGCCGTCCTCCGCGCCCGGCACCGCCCACGCCTCGACCAGCCGCGCCGTCTCCTCAGCGAACCGGTCGGGCCAGCGCACCCCGTACTCGCCGAGCCGGTCGGGAGTGGTGCGGAAGTCCGTGTCCTTCTTGGCGGCCAGTGTCTGAAAGGCGACGACCACGTGGAAGAGGTGGTTGAGCAGCGCCCTTACGTCGTACTCGGCGCACGGCGTCGGCAGCCCCAGCTGGTCGTCGCGCACCCCACGCAGTACGGGGAGCGCCGCCTCGGCCGCCGCGTCGAGCAGCGCGCTGATCGGTGGGGGCACGATGGCTGGTTCGGTCGGGTCGGTGGGTGGGGCCACAGGGGCCGGTTCGGTCACCCGGGCCGGCTCACTCGCGAGTTTTTCATCCGGAATGTCTTGCTTGTCGGTCATAGCGATGACGCTACGGGCCACTGCCGGGGGCGGCTTGAAGAAATGCGACAGGCACGGCGCGACCGGTGAGGCCTGTCCGCACGAGCCGGGCGGGACGTGCGGACACGCCCTAAAATCCCGGCATGGCCGCTCCACGGCGCGACACCCGGGGCATCGTCGACGCCCCCGGACTCTTCACGCGGGTGCAGTTCCGCCGCCGCACCCCCGCCGCACCGCTGCGCCCCTATGTCGAGCATTACTGGCTGATCGACTGGGATCTCTCCGAGCCGTATGCCACCCATGTCGTGCCGCACCCGTGCGTGAACCTCGTCTTCCAGCGGTACGCCGACCGACCCGGCTTCGGTGAGGTCGCGGGCGTCGGGCTGGAGCTGTTCGCACAGAAGCTGGCGGGGCGCGGGCGGGTGTGCGGGGTGCAGTTCCGGCCCGGCGGCTTCCGGCCGTTCACCCCTGAGCGGCCCGCCACGGACTGGACGGACCGCCGGCTGCCGCTGGCGACGGCGTTCGGCGACACCGACGCCGCGGCCACCGTGCTGGAGCCGGACGACGAGGACGCCCGGGTGGCCGCGCTCGACGCCTTTCTGATCCCTCGCCTGCGGGCCGGGCCGCGGATCCTCGCGCAGACCGACCTCGCCATGGGGCTGGCCGACCGGATCCGCACGGACCGCTCGATCCGACGGGTCGCGGACTTCGCGCGGGCCGAGGGCATGTCCGTACGGGCCCTGCAGCGGCTGTTCGCCGGATACGTCGGGGTCAGCCCCAAGTGGGTGCTGCTGCGCTACCGGGTGCACGAGGCCCTGGAGCGCGCCGCGTCCGGTGCGGAGGTCGACTGGGCCGCGCTCGCCGCCGAGCTGGGCTACAGCGATCAGGCGCATCTGATCCGCGATGTCACCGCCACCGTCGGGGTCCCGCCGACCGCGTACGGGCGCTGACGCCGCCCGCGCCGGGAGCCGCCCGCGCCGGGAGCCGTCAGGGCTGTTCGGCCGTCAGATAGCGCTGGATGGTGGGGGCCAGCCAGGCGACGACCTCGTCGTGGCCGAGGTTCACGGCCGGCGGGATGTGCAGCACATAGCGGCACAGCGCCATGCCGAGTATCTGGGAGGCGATCAGCGCGGCACGGGTCGGCGCCTCGTCGGGCACCGGGCAGACCGCGGCCAGGACCGGCTTGATCTGTTCGGCGAACACGCCGCGCATCCGCTGGGCGCCCGCCTCGTTGGTGACGCCGACACGCATCATGCCGGTCAGCGTCTCGTCGCACTCCCAGCGCTCCAGGAAGTGGCGTACGAGCCGGGCGCCGGCCTCGTCGGGCGGGACATGGGTGAGGTCGGGGGCGTGCACCTCGATCTCGGAGGCGGCCGCGAAGAGACCGGCCTTGTTGCCGTAGTAGCGCATCACCATCGACGGGTCGATGTCCGCCTCCCTGGCGATGGCACGGATGGTGGCGCGCTCGTAGCCGTCCGCGGCGAAGCGGTCCCGGGCGGCGGCCAGGATCGCGGCGCGCGTCGCGGCGGAGCGGCGGGGGCGGGCGGGGGCCGCGCCGTCGGGCGCAGCCTCGGCGGCCGCGGTGACCTCGGGCGGCACGGCGGATGCGGCGGGCGCAGCGGGCGCGGTTTCGGCGGCGGAGCGAGGGTGTTCGGCCATATCAACAACTGTAGGCCAACGGCTGTTGACACGCCAGATCCGATCGCTCTACGCTTGCCAACAAGCGTTGACCAACATGCGTTGGCATAGGTGCAGGCAGAGCACAGGCACAGGAGGCGGAAAGCCATGGATGCCAGGAACCGCAAGACCGGCAACAGCGGCCCCGAGACCGGCAAGGCACAGGCGGCCCGGGATACGGACGTCATCGTCGTAGGCGCCGGCCCGACCGGCCTGCTGCTCGCCGGCGACCTCGCCGAGGCAGGACTGGGCGTCACGCTCCTGGAGCGCCGCCCCGCCACGATCAGCAACCTCACCCGCGCCCTGGCCGTCCATGCCCGCACCCTTGAGCAGCTGGACGCCCGGGGTCTCGCCGATGAGCTGGCCGCCGGCGGCCATCGGCTCCCGGCCATCCGTCTCTTCGGGGAAGCCACCTTCGATGCGACCCGGCTCCGCACCCGCTTCCCGTTCGTGCTGATCACCCCGCAGTTCGAGGTCGAGCGGCTGCTGGAGCGGCGGGCCCGCCAGGCCGGCGTCGTCTTCCGTTACGAATCCGAGGTGCTCGGCCTCGATCAGGACGCCGACGGCGTGACGGTGCGCTTCCGCACCACCGAGGGCCTCGGCAGCCTTCGCGCCGCCTACACCGTCGGCACCGACGGCGTCCACAGCGCCATCCGCGAGGCCATCGGCCTGCCGTTCCCCGGCAAGTCGGTGATCCGCTCCCTGGTCCTCGCCGATGTCCGGCTGGCCCAGGAGCCCGAGTCCCCCTTCACCGTCAACGCCAACGACGACGCCTTCGCCCTGATCGGCTCGTTCGGCGACGGCTGGTACCGCGCCATCGGCTGGAACCGCCACCGCCAGGCCGACGACGACGCGCCCGCCGATCTCGACGAGGTCCGCGAATGCACCCGGCTCGCCCTCGGCAGTGATTACGGCATGTACGACGCCCGCTGGATCTCCCGCTTCCACAGCGACGAGCGCCAGGCCCCGGAGTACCGCGTGGGCCGCGTCTTCCTCGCCGGCGACGCCGCGCATGTGCACTCCCCCGCCGGCGGCCAGGGCATGAACACCGGCCTCCAGGACGCCGCGAACCTCAGCTGGAAACTGGCCGCGGTGCTCCGGGGCCACTCCCCCGACAGCCTGCTGGACAGCTATCAGGCCGAGCGCCACCCGGTGGGCAGGCAGGTGCTGTACAGCAGCGGCGCCCTCATCCGGCTCGCCCTCCTGCACACCGCCCCCGGACGCGCCGTCCGCGCGCTCGCCGCCCGGCTCTTCAACCACCTGGGGCCACTGTCCGGCCGCGCGATCCGCACCGTCTCCGGCATCGGCATCTCCTACGCCGCCGGGCCCGGCGCCCACCCCCTCGCCGGCCGGCGCGCCCCCGACATCCGGCTGGCCGGCGGCAACCGCCTCTACGCACTCCTCCGCCAGGGCAAGTTCGTCCTTCTCACCCCCGCCGACGAGCCCAGCGGCCTCCGGCCCGCCGCCGACCGTGTCGTGACCGCCTCTTGGCGAAGCGACCGCCGCACGGCGCTTCTGGTACGCCCCGACGGCTATATCGCCTGGGCCACCGATGCCACGGCCCCCGCCGAGCGCGCCACCGCGCTACGGGCCGCTCTGCTCCACTGGACCGGCGCCGCGCCCGAGGACGGCGACTCCATAACCACCGCCCGGCCCGGCGCCCTCACCCCTCCAGCACATGCCGCAGATACGCCCGGGGGTCGTTGAGATAGCGCCGCCAGTGGTCGACAAGCCCCAGCTCCGCCCACTCCACGCTCCGCATCCCGTGCTCGCCGACCTCCACGATCGCCGCTCCGGGCAGCGCCGTCAGCAGCGGGGAGTGGGTGGCGCAGATGATCTGTGCGCCGCCCCTCCCCAACGCGTCCATCAGCCCCACCAGTTCCAGGCAGGAGGAGAAGGACAGTGCCGCCTCCGGCTCGTCCAGCACATAGAGACCGCGCTGCGAGAACCGCTCACGGAAGGCCAGCAGAAAGCCCTCCCCGTGGCTCATCTCGTCCGGGGACCGGGACAGCCGCAGCGACCTCCGCTCCCCGTTCAGCGCCTCCATCGCCGTCTCGGCCCGCAGGAAGAACCCCCGCCGGCGGACCCGCGGCCCACGCACCATCGTGCGCCCCTCCCGCGTGGGATCGAACCGCATCAGGCCGCCGAGCAGCGAGGCCTCCCGCGAACTCGCGTACTTGTATCCCGCCGAGCCGCCGTACGAATCCAGCCCGAAGCCCTCCGCCAGCGCCTCGGCCAGCGTCGACTTGCCCGACCCGTTCTCCCCCACCAGAAAGGTGACCGGAGCGGGGAAGGCCAGCCCCTCCTCGGCCAGCTGGCGCACACACGGCACCGTCCAGGGCCAGCCGTTCTCGGCCGTCCCCTCGCCCTCCGGAACGTCCACGTAAGCCCGTTCGATCAGCATGCCCTCGAAGCTCTCACACCCCACTGACAACCACCGGCCCACAGCGCCCTGAACACCCCTGCCGGGACCCCGCCCACGCCGGAACCGGGCCCTGGTTCCGTAGGCTTCCCCCATGCTGTTCGCCCGCTCCGCCGTCCTCTTCGTCCTCGCCGGGCTCTTCGAAATCGGCGGCGCCTGGCTGGTCTGGCAGGGCATCCGCGAACACAAGGGCTGGGTCTGGATCGGTGCCGGAGTGATCGCGCTCGGGGTGTACGGCTGGGTCGCCACGCTCCAGCCGGACGCCGCATTCGGCCGCATCCTCGCCGCGTACGGCGGTGTCTTCGTCGCCGGATCGCTGGCGTGGGGCGCGCTCGTCGACGGCTACCGCCCCGACCGCTGGGATGTGACCGGCGCACTGATCTGTCTGGCCGGAATGGCCGTGATCATGTACGCCCCCAGGGGCCGCTGAACCCGCCTGCATATCCTGGCCGCGGACCACCTTCCCCCAAGCCCTTGCGGCGCAGGGGGACCCCCACCGCCCCGAGGAGAGTGCCATGACCGCCGAGGCCCGTACCGCCGTCGTCACCGGAGCGAGCAGCGGCATCGGCGCCGCCACCGCGCGAGCGCTGGCCACGGCCGGCTACCGCGTGGTGCTCACCGCGCGCCGCAAGGACCGCATCGAGGCCCTCGCCGCCGAGCTGCCGAACGCCGAGGCCTACGCCCTGGACGTCACCGACCGCGCCGCCGTCGACGCCTTCGCGGACCGCTACCCCTCCATCGACGTCCTGGTCAACAACGCCGGCGGTGCCTACGGCGCGGAGCCGGTCGCCACCGGTGACCCCGCCGACTGGCGCGCCATGTACGAGGTCAATGTGCTGGGCGTGCTCCATATGACCCAGGCGCTGCTGCCCGCGCTCATCGCCTCCGGCGAGGGCACCGTCGTCGTGCTCTCCTCCACCGCCGGCCACGGCACCTACGAGGGCGGCGGCGGTTATGTCGCCGCCAAGCATGGTGCACATGTCATCGCCGAGACGCTCCGTCTGGAGCTGTGCGGCGAGCCGGTACGCGTCATCGAGGTCGCCCCGGGCATGGTCAAGACCGACGAGTTCGCCGCCACCCGCTTCCGGGGCGACACCGACAAGGCCGCCAAGGTCTATGAGGGCGTCGACCACCCGCTGAGCGCGGAGGACGTCGCCGACACCGTCGCCTGGGCGATCACCCGCCCCGCCCACGTCAACATCGATCTGCTGGTGGTCCGCCCCCGCGCCCAGGCCTCCAACTCCAAGGTCCACCGCACCGGTTGAGAGGCCCGGCGGGCCACACCGGCCGGTCCCGAGAGCGGCCCTGCGCACACCGCGCCGGGCCGCCCCGGACTCAGCCCTTCACACACACCACCTGCTTGAGCTTGGCGACGACCTCCACCAGGTCCCGCTGCTGATCGATGACCTTCTCGATCGGCTTGTAGGCACCCGGGATCTCGTCCACCACACCGGAGTCCTTACGGCACTCCACACCCTGGGTCTGGTCCTCCAGGTCCCGGGTGGAGAACCGCTTCTTCGCGGCGTTCCGGCTCATCTTGCGGCCGGCGCCGTGGGAGGCGGAGTTGAAGGACGCGGCATTGCCCAGTCCCTTGACGATGTACGACCCGGTGCCCATCGAGCCCGGGATGATGCCGTACTCGCCGCTGCCCGCCCGGATCGCGCCCTTACGGGTCACCAGCAGGTCCATGCCGTCGTACCGCTCCTCCGCCACATAGTTGTGGTGGCAGGAGATCACCGGCTCGAACGTCGGCCTGGCCTTCTTGAACTCCTTGCGCACGACGTCCTGGAAGAGCGCCATCATCACGGCCCGGTTGTGCTTGGCGTACTCCTGCGCCCAGAACAGATCGTTGCGGTACGCCGCCATCTGCGGGGTGTCCGCGATGAAGACGGCGAGATCGCGGTCGACCAGGCCCTGGTTGTGCGGCAGCTTCTGCGCCTGGCCCATGTGGAACTCGGCCAGTTCCTTGCCGATGTTCCGGGAGCCGGAGTGCAGCATCAGCCACACCGCGCCGGTGTCATCGAGGCAGAACTCGATGAAGTGGTTGCCGCTGCCCAGCGAACCCATCTGCTTCGTCGCGCGTTCCTGACGGAACTTGACCGCGTCGGCCACCCCGTCGAACCGCGACCAGAAGTCCCCCCAGCCCGCCGTCGGGTAGCCGTGCAGCTGTCCGGGGTCGACCGGATCACCATGCATCCCGCGCCCCACCGGAATCGCCTGCTCGATCTTCGAGCGGAGCCGGGAGAGATCGCCGGGCAGGTCATTGGCGGTGAGCGAGGTCCGCACCGCGCTCATCCCGCAGCCGATGTCCACACCGACCGCCGCCGGGCAGACCGCACCGTGCATGGCGATCACCGAGCCGACCGTGGCGCCCTTTCCGTAGTGGACATCCGGCATCACGGCCAGACCCTTGATCCACGGAAGGGTGGCGACATTGCGCAGCTGCTGCATCGCGACGCCCTCGACCGTGGCCGGGTCCGTCCACATCCGGATCGGTACCTGGGCACCGGGCACCTCGACGTACGACATAACTTCCCCATTCCCCCGAATTTATAAAAAACGCAAAAGCCGGACAATTTATCCGATCTTGGACGGCGGACCGGCGTTTGCGGCAAGACGTGCGATAGACATTGTGTCCATCGGCCGCCGCCCGGCGGCAACCACATTTCGTAGGGGAAGGAGCCACGAACGATGCCACGGAAGCCGTTCGTACCCGGTGCCGCACTGGTGGTGGCCGCGGCCCTGGCCGCGGGCCTCACCGGCTGCACCGGCAGCTCCAGCCCTCAAGGCGGCGCCGGTGACGCCAAGGGCGGCGACACCGCCACGTCGAGCCCGGCCGCCGAGCCCGGCCGCTACCAGACCGTCCCGGAGGCCTGCGGGCTGCCCTCGCGCAGCGCCCTCCGCGGCATGCTCCCCGGCGACGGCCAGGCCCTGTCGCGCTCCGAGGCCCAGAAGATCTACGACGGCCAGGCCGACATCACCTATGACACCGACCGCCGTGTCGGCTGCCGCTGGACCCGCGAGACCACCGCGGGCACCCGCCATCTGGGCCTGGACATCCAGCGCGTGGTCTCGTACGACTCCGCCGTCAGCGATGACGACAAGGCGCAGGGGATCTACGACAAGAAGGAGCTGGCCGCGCAGATACCGTCCGGCGGCGCCGGGTCCCCCTCGCCCGCCGCCCCGTCCCCGTCCGCCTCCAAGAACAAGGACAAGGGCGAAGGAACCGTCACGAACGGCTCGAAGGACAAGAGCGCGACGGACAAGGCGGGCAATGCCGCGTCCGGGAGCCCCTCACAGACGTCCGACCCGAATACGGACCCGAGCGCGGACCCGAGCGCCTCCACCGCCCCGCGCGTCCTGGACGACCTCGGGGACGCGGCCTTCCTCAATGACAAATTGGTCACAGCGGACTCCGGCGTACACCGCGATGTCACTGTGGTCTTTCGCACGTCGAACGTCATCGTGCAGCTCACGTACGACCAGTGGTCCACGGACAAGTCGATGTTGCCGGACAGCCAGGAACTGCAGGACAAGGCCCGTTCGCTGGCCACCGAGCTGTCCGACAGCCTGAGCGAATAGTCCGGATCAGGCACATTGGCCGAGTCGACGGACAAGAAGAGAAAAAGCCCGATTTGAGCGTTGCGCTCATCGACATGAATCGGTCACCCACCTCGCCGCGCCGCGTACCGTGCCGTCTAGGCCGTGTCGGGCCGGTCCGCGCTGACCCGAAGACACGGCCCGGCCCCGCCCCGTACGCGAGGCGGGCGGGCCCCACGGCCACCGCCACGGCCGTGCCCGCCGACCCGACGACGAACAGCGAAGGAACCATGCACCGTTCAGCCAAGCGACTTGCCAGCCTCCTCACCTGCGCAGCAGTACCGGCGCTGCTCGTCGCCGGCTGCTCCGGCTCGGACAGCGACAGCTCCGGTGGCGCCCCCTCCTCCGCCTCCAGCAGCGCGGGCAAGCCCTCGCCGACCGTCGCGCCCGCCAAGTTCAAGAAGCTGCCGAACCCGTGCGAAGCGTTCTCCAAGGGCACCATCAAGAAGATGCTGCCCAAGGCGAAGGACGCCTCCGGGGACCGGGGCGAGTCCACGGACAACGCCTCCCACGGCACCTGCTCGTGGACCAGCGCGGATGAGAGGGGCGTCGACGGCACCCAGTGGCGCTGGCTGGACGTCGGCTACCAGCGCTACGACTCCGACCCGGGCGTCGGCAGCGGCGACAAGCGCGCCGCGGACTTCGCCACCAAGCAGATATCCGAGGCGAAGGCCACCAAGGGCGCCACGAAGGTCTCGACCGTCAAGACCTCCGGCACCGGCGACGAGGCCACCGCGATCACCTACGACGTGAAGCGGGACGGCACCAGCTTCAAGAACACCACGGTCATCGCCCGGACCTCCAACGTCGTCGTGACGATCAACTACAACGGCGCGGGCCTGGCGGGCGCGGACGGCCCCAAGAGTGCCGACCTGCTCAAGCAGACCCAGGCCGCCGCCAAGGAGGCGGTCACCGCCACCGCCAAGGGCAACAGCTGACCGCACCGGCATCCGGGCCCTCGTCGGCCCGGGCCGGGGGCGGCCACAGAGGGCCCGCACCGATGTACGGTGCGGGCCCTCTTGTCCGTCTCGCCCGTATGAGGGGCACCTGTGGGACCACCGGTTCAACGGGCTCCCTCCGTACCGGCACACGCTCGCCCGTAGGCATGTGCCAGGCTGTCGCTCGCAACAGACCGACTGGGAGGGGTCCTCGGGTGGCCGCGCCACTGAAGCTGACACGCACACACCGGATACTCATCGGAGTTGTCATCACCGGCGCGGTGGTCATCGCCGGCATCGGCTTCGCCGGCTCCTACGCGGCCGTGCGTGAACTCGCCATCAAAAAGGGCTTCGGCAGCTTCGCCTACTTCTTCCCCATCGGCATCGACGCGGGCATCTGCGTCCTGCTCTCCCTGGATCTGCTGCTGACCTGGATCCGCATGCCGTTCCCGCTGTTGCGACAGGCGGCGTGGCTGCTGACTGTCGCGACGGTGGCGTTCAATGCCGCGGCGGCGTCCGATCCGCTGGGCATGGGCATGCATGCCGTCATCCCGGTGCTGTTCGTCGTCACCGTCGAGGCCGCCCGGCACGCCGTCGGGCGGATCGCCGACATCACGGCGGACAAGCACATGGAGGGTGTGCGCATCACGCGCTGGCTGCTGGCGCCGCTGCCGACCTTCCTGTTGTGGCGGCGGATGAAGCTGTGGGAGCTGCGGTCGTACGACGCGGTGATCAAGCTGGAGCAGGAACGGCTCGTCTACCAGGCACGCCTGCGTTCGCGATTCGGGCGGGGCTGGCGCCGTAAGGCTCCGGTGGAGTCCCTGATGCCGCTGCGGCTCGCCCGGTACGGGGTGCCGCTGGCAGAGACCGCTCCCGCGGGGCTCGCCGCGGCGGGCATCGAACCGCAGCTGCTGCCGGCTCCACAGCAGTCCGTGACGCCCGCTCTGGAGCCGAAGGCCCAGGAGCCGGCCGAGGAGATTCCGAGCCAGTGGTTCGCGGCGCCGCAGCAGGTGAGGTATCAGGGCAACTACGACCCGGCGTACGTCCCGGAGCAGGAGCCCCAGCCCCCGTACAACGAGCATCAGCCCTCGTACGACGAGCACCAGCAGGTGCCGACGCGCGAGCCGGCCCCGGTACCGGCGCCGCGCGCGCCGGAGCCCGAGCCCCAGGTCCCCGTGCCTAACGGTGCGGGTGGGACGCGTCCGCTCGGCAAGGGCACCCCCGACACGGGCCCACAGCCTGCTCAGGCACCGGCCGCGGCCCCGACCGACGAGGACCTGTACCAGGTGTTCCGGCACTCGATAGAGGGCGAAGGCATGCCGACCCCGGGCGCGTTCGCGGCGAACCTGGAGGCGCAGTACGGGATCCGCCTGCGCTCGCGGGACCTGAACCAGTACGTGGACCAGTTCAGCGACCGCCTCAACGCGGAGATGATGGACGAGCACATCGCGTAACGCACACGCCGGGTGCCGTACGGCAACGGATGGGAAGCCGGGCGGTGGCCACCGCCGCATCCCCTCCACGCACCTGAGCCCCCGGCGCCCGTCTTCCCACTCCCGCCTGCGCCTCGACGCCTGGCACGCGCTCCGCGGCCTTGTCGGGCTCTTCAGGATCTACCTCTGGAGTACCGGGCTCACAGGCTCGTGGGCCTCTCGACGGCTTGCAGCGTCCCCGCGGGGAGCCGGTCGTTGCCCCAGCTGCGCTCGATGTAGCCGATGATCCGCGCGACGTCCTCGGCGGGCACCCGCTCCGGTTCGCCGTGTTCGAGCGGGTCGGTGTGGAAGATGTAGAGCCGCGAGGCGAACTGGTCGAACGGCAGTGAGGCCTCGCCGAACCGCTCGCCGTTGCCCGCGGTGGAGACGACGACGCCGTCACCCCAGTCCTGGCCGCTGTCGTTGTTCGGGTTGAAGAAATACACCCGCATGACGTCCTGTGGGTCCGGCGCGGCCCGCAGGATCGTGATCGCGTGCCAGCCGACGTAGCGGCCCGCGCTGTCGGTGACGGCGACGCCGGCCGGCTGTGGATGGATCAGCGGCTGCTCGCCGTTGTACGACGGGTGGTAGCTGGCGTGGAACTGCCGCAGGAACTCGTCCAGGTCGATCAGGTTTCCGGTCGCGACGTCGACGTTGATGTGGAACCCACGGGCCGCCCACCAGCCGTGGAACTCGGGGTTGACCCACCGGTGCGGGTCCCCTGGCCGCGCGGCGCAGCGCCGCCCCATCTCGGCGTAGATCCGGTCCAAGTGGGGCACCACGAGCAGCGACACGGGGTCCAGGTCCATCGGCAGCGTGCTCGCGACTCCGGTCGCGCTGTCCTTCGACGAGATCGGCTGACCCTCGAAGTGCATGAGGATCTCGTCGTCGCGGGCCGCACAGACCACTACTTGCAGCAGGTAGTCCGGGTCGTTGTAGGCCCACATCGACAGCGCGCGGGCCGACTGGCAGGTGGGATTGTCGCCCTGACCGACGCCGAGCGGCTGGCCCAGCATCGAGAGCACCCCCGCGACCAGCCGCGCCTGCGGCCCCGGCACCTCGCCGAAAACCGTCGTCAACCGCTCCCGCGCGACCGGGGCGAGCTCAAGCGCCAACTGGCGCCACAGCGCGGGCACCACCGGCGGCTCGTAAAGAATGCCGCGGTCGAGCAGCAGCGCCAGCCCGTAGATGCTTTGCGCGGTCTGCGGGTGCACGGCCACCTCGATCAGCCGGTGCACCAGTTGGCTGTAGCGCAGGAGGCAGTTCCGGCCGGTGTCGGACAGCCCGAGCGCCTCACCGACGAGGTAGTCGCTCTCGCGCAGGAGGAACCGGAGCAGTTCCGCGTGGTACGGCGACACCAGGCCGGTGTCGTGCATCGCCCGCGCGAACCCCGTCGCCTCGTACTGCAGGCCGCCGGCGTCCATCGCCTCGAGCCGGGAGCGGAAGATGTCGATGCCCGGGTCCTCCCGGCACGCCTCGGTGGTCCCGAACAGGCTCGTGATGAGCCGGTCGATGCCCTGCCCTGACGACACGCCGAGATCGACGTCCGGGTCGTTGCGGTAGATCTCGATCCGGGTGATCAGGGACTGCACCGCCTCGACCTGGATCGGACGCTGGCGCAGGATCCGCCAGATCTCGTCGACCAGGTTGTCCAGGACGCTGTCGTAAC
Organism: Streptomyces sp. NPDC048434; assembly: GCF_043200375.1. Taxonomy (NCBI): domain Bacteria; kingdom Bacillati; phylum Actinomycetota; class Actinomycetes; order Kitasatosporales; family Streptomycetaceae; genus Streptomyces; species Streptomyces sp. NPDC048434. Next base: position 208,085 of record NZ_JBICXQ010000011.1, read on the forward strand.
CGATCTCGTCGGCGAGGTGGCGGAACAGGTCCCGGATGAGCTGTGCGGTCCGGCCCTGCTGGGTCCGCTCCGCCTCACTGGGCGGGGTGAACAGCAGCTCCAGGTTCGTTCCCAGTACCTGGGACAGGAACTGGCGGGCGTCCTCGGCGGGCAACGTCGGGTGCGCGAAGTCGCCGCGGGCGACGGCGAGCATCCGCAGCTCGCTGGTCGCCTCCATGACGACGGTGTCCGTGTCTGCGCTGTGCAGGGTCCCGCTGACCAGCGCCGGGACAAGGATCTCCGGTGACGCCCAGTCCGTCCCCTGGAAAAGCCCGGCCTCCTCAATTGCCTGCGCCCTGGCCTGGACCGCCGCGGCGCCGCCCGGCTGCACGAGCACCCGCCGCAAGGCTTCCAGGACCCGCCGCAGCTTCGTGTGCTTGCCGAAGTCGCGGGTTTCGGCCATGGCCTGGATGGCGTCGTCGAGTGAGGTCACGCGCTTGTCCAGCGTCGTGGCCGCACCGCTGACGTCGACGGTCGGTTTCAAAGGCTTTCCCTCGGGTTGGTCTCCTGCGTCCACGGGTCGTCAGAGCGTCCACGGGGTCGTCAGACGTAGAAGTCGAGCTCTTCCTGCTTCTTCAACAGGTCGCGCATCCGGTAAGGGTCATCACCGAAGAAGTACACCAGGCCCCAGTGGGTGCCGAACGCGGTCCTCTTGGTGACAGTCTCCTCGAGCGGCGTCGAGAGGTCGTGCGACTCGTAGTAGTCGTCGTCCTCGGTCTCCTCCGGGATCTCCAGGTCGCTGACGACGCGGCGGCGCGGGTAGACACCGAAGCAGCCGGCGACCCCGGACGCGTCGACGACCTCGCGCGGGAAGAAGGCGTCGATCTCCTCCTCGGTCGTCTTCGGGTCGAAGGCCAGCACCAGCGCTTGGTAGGCGCTGAACCCGTATGCCCGCTCCAGCAGCTCGAACACCTTGAAGCCCGGCGGCCGGTAGGCGACCTCGCCGAAGTACATCTCGCCGTCACTGGTGACGAAATACTCCGGGTGCACAAAGCCGAACTCGATGTCGAACGTCTTGATGAGCTTCTCGATCTGCGCCGTGATCTGCGGGCGGTACTGCTCCAGTTGCGGAGTTGCCGGCACGAACACCGAATATCCCAGCGTGACGTATTCGGAGATATTGAGGAACTTGATCTTCCCGTTGTGTACCCACGCCTCGACCGCGAACTCCCAGCCATCGAGGTGGGATTCCATGAGAACCGGGAACTCCTCCTCCGGAATCATGTCGACCTCGTCCGGGGTGCGGATGACGCGGTGCCCGAGGCATCCTGCCTTGTCGAACGCCTTGAGATGGATGGGGTCGTTCGGGTCGCCGTCCAGCTTGAGCAGGGTCTGATTGACGCGCTTGAGGAAGCGGATCACGTCGTCCCGGTCGTGGGCTTCCTCGAATATTCCGACCCGGATGCCGCCGAGTTGCGCGCGGCGCTTCATCAGCGCCTTGTCCCGCAGCAGCATGGCCTGACCGTACAAACGCGGGTTGTCCAGCAGAACGGAGTTGATCGCCCCCGCCCATTCAACCGTTTCCTCGAACAGCGGGATCGCGACGTCGACACCCTCGCTCTGAAGAGTCTCGGCGATCTCCAGGGAACGGTCGTTGAGCCGTTCGAAATTCCACGGCACGTAGGGGATGTCATGGTCGACGCAGTACTCCTCGGCCCACTCCGGCGCCACGACGACATATCGCCGATCGAACCGGTCGAGGGCTTCCACTGCATTGAGGCTCCAACCAAGAAGCGCTACATAGCCTTTGTCCGGATTCTTGGTGGCCGGTTCGCCTTGTGTCATAGACGGTTTCTCCTTCGACGCGTGCGCTCATCGACGGCGTGGCTGGCACGACCGTGCCCGGCGATCTGCCTCGCAAGCACCGCATGCCCGCGCGCAAGCACCTCATTCCTGCACGCAGCGACGGAGACGGCATGTGCGCGCGGGTACGCCTCCCGCTCGGAGTGACGGGGGAAACGGGACAGGCGGGAGCCGGCCCGGCCCGCTGACTCCTTGACCACGGAGTTGACTTGACCACGGGGTTGACTTGACCACGGAGCATCCGGCGATTCATGGCGACATATCACCCGACCGTGATCCACCACCCGAGATCAGGTAAAGACAACTCCTAGAGCGCCCCGGCGTCCGCCTGCCTCTGCTTGCGCTTCCGGTCCGTGTCTCCCCATACGGCCAGCGCCGCACCGGCCGCGAAGAGGCCTGCGTAGGCGGCCGACGGCAGGTCGAACCAGTGGGGCAGCAGCCCCCAGGCGTGGTCGAAGAAGACCTGCCCGATGAATCCCATGACGCCCTGGATCATGATGATGAATCCCAAGAATCCCCTCATGGCTCCAGCGTGAAGGGCCCGGCCCCGGGAGTCTTCGTCCCCGGGGCCGAGCCCTTCTCATCCCTCGGTCGGAGACCCCGCCGGGGTGTCTACGACTCCACGGCAAGGGCGCTCCGACGGCCCGTCATCCGCCGAGCAGCTTGCGCACCCGGTCGGCGCCGACGGCCAGCAGCAGGGTGGGCAGCCGCGGCCCGGTGTCCCGGCCGACCAGCAGCCGGTAGAGCAGGGCGAAGAAGGCACGCTGCGCGGCCTTCAGCTCCGGGGTCGGCTTGGCGTCCGGCTCCAGGCCCGCCTGGATCTTCGGGACGCCGTAGACCAGGGTGGTCAGACCGTCCAGCGACCAGTGCTCGTCGAGGCCGTCGAGCAGCAGCCGCAGCGAACCGCGGGACTGCTCGTCGAGGGTGCCGAGCAGCTCTTCGTCGGGCTCGTCGCGGACGATGGTGCGCTGCTCCGCCGGGACCTGGGTGTTGATCCAGTACTCCGCCTTGCCGAGCCGCGGCCGGGTCTCGTCCAGCGAGGTGACCGGATTCTCCGGGTCCAGTTCGCCGAGGATCCGGAGCGTCTGCTCGTCATGGCCCGCGGTGATGTCCGCGACCGAGGCGAGCGTGCGGTACGGCAGCGGGCGCGGCGTCCGGGGCAGCTCGCCGGCGGCGGTACGGGCCGCGCGGGCGTACGCGGCGGCGTCGGCCGGCAGCGCACTGCCGGCCGCGACCTTGGCCTCCAGCTTGTCCCACTCGTCGTAGAGCCGCTGGATCTCCTGGTCGAAGGCGATCTTGAAGGACTGGTTGGGCTTGCGGCGGGCGTACAGCCAGCGCAGCAGCGGCGCCTCCATGATCTTCAGTGCGTCGCCCGGGGTCGGCACCCCGCCGCGCGACGACGACATCTTGGCCATGCCGCTGATGCCGACGAAGGCGTACATGGGGCCGATGGGCTGGTCGCCGTCGAAGATCTGGCGAACGATCTGGCCGCCGACGACGAAGGACGAGCCCGGCGAGGAGTGGTCGACACCGGACGGCTCGAAGATCACGCCCTCGTAGGCCCACCGCATCGGCCAGTCGACCTTCCAGACCAGCTTGCCGCGGTTGAACTCGCTCAGCCGTACCGTTTCGCCGAAGCCGCACTCCGTGCAGGTGTAGGCCAGCTCGGTGCTCTCGTCGTCGTACGAGGTGACCGTGGTCAGGTCCTTCTCGCACTGCCCGCAGTAGGGCTTGTACGGGAAGTAGCCCGCCGAGCCGCCGCTGCCGTCGTCCTCGGCTGCCGCGCCCGAGCCCTCGGCGGCCTCCAGCTCGGCCTCGTCGACCGGCTTCTGCGACTTCTTGGCCGGCGCCTTCTTCGTGCGGTACTGGCCGAGGATCGCGTCGATGTCCGCGCGGTGCCTCATCGCGTGCAGGATCTGCTCGCGGTAGACGCCGGAGGTGTACTGCTCGGTCTGGCTGATGCCGTCGTACTCGACGCCCATTTCGGCGAGCGCCTCGGCCATGGCGGCCTTGAAGTGCTCCGCCCAGTTCGGGTACGCCGAACCGGCCGGGGCCGGCACCGCGGTCAGCGGCTTGCCGATGTGCTCGGCCCAGGAGCCGTCGACGCCCTGCACATCGTTCGGGACCTTGCGGTAGCGGTCGTAGTCGTCCCAGGAGATGAGGTGGCGGACCTCGTGGCCGCGGCGGCGGATCTCGTCGGCGACCAGGTGCGGGGTCATGACCTCACGGAGGTTGCCGAGGTGGATCGGGCCGGACGGGCTCAGGCCCGAGGCGCAGACGATGGGTTTGCCGGGGGCGCGGCGCTCCGCCTCGGCAATGACCTCGTCCGCAAACCTGGAGACCCAGTCGGTCTCGGTGCTCTGCTGAGCCACGATCGGCCCTTCCTCTTCCTGATGCTTCCTGATTGCGCCGTCTTGCGCGTGCGACGCACAAATGCCTGACGGTGCCCATTGTCCCAGACGAAAAATCAGTGGTAGTGCCGTGGGATACTCCTTGGCAAACCCTTTCCACTCCGACGACACCTCCCTCTGGAAGAGAGCTCTTTCCATGGCCTCGGTCACTTCCCTCGCAGCTTCGGTCCACCAGCGCGTCGCGGACGCCCTCTCGGCAGCCCTGCCGGAGGCCGGCGCCGCTGACCCGCTGCTGCGCCGAAGCGACCGGGCCGACTTCCAGGCCAACGGCATGCTGGCGCTGGCCAAGAAGCTCAAGGGCAATCCGCGGGAGCTGGCCACCCAGGTCGTCGCCGGTATCCCGACCGGTGGGAGCGGCGCGGTGATCAAGGAGATCGAGGTCTCGGGCCCCGGCTTCCTCAACATCACCATCGCCGACGAGGCGATCATCAAGACCCTCGCCGAGCGCGCCGCCGACGACCGCCTGGGCGTGCCGTACGCCGACGGTGCCGGGACGACCGTCATCGACTACGCCCAGCCGAATGTGGCGAAGGAGATGCACGTCGGCCATCTGCGGTCGGCGGTGATCGGCGCGGCGATGGTCGAGATCCTGGAGTTCACCGGCGAAAAGGTGATCCGCAGGCATCACATCGGCGACTGGGGCACCCAGTTCGGCATGCTCATCCAGTACCTCATCGAGCACCCGCACGAGCTGGACCACAAGAGCGGCGAGGTCTCCGGCGAGGAGGCCATGTCGAACCTCAACCGGCTCTACAAGGCCTCGCGTGCGCTCTTCGACTCCGACGAGGAGTTCAAGGAGCGGGCCCGGCGCCGGGTCGTCGAGCTCCAGGCCGGGGACGAGGAGACGCTCGCCCTGTGGCGGCGGTTCGTGGACGAGTCGAAGATCTACTTCTACTCGGTCTTCAACAAGCTGGACATGGACGTCCAGGACCCCGATGTCGTCGGCGAGTCCGGCTACAACGACATGCTGGAGGAGACCTGCCGGCTGCTGGAGGACTCCGGTGTGGCGGTGCGCTCCGAGGGCGCCCTCTGCGTGTTCTTCGACGACGTCAAGGGCCCGGACGGCAACCCCGTCCCGCTGATCGTCAAGAAGACCAACGGCGGCTACGGCTACGCCGCCACCGACCTCTCGGCGATCCGCGACCGGGTGCAGAACCTGGGCGCCGACACCCTCCTCTACGTCGTCGACGCCCGGCAGTCCCTGCACTTCAAGATGGTCTTCGAGACCGCCCGCCGGGCCGGCTGGCTGAACGACAAGACGCACGCCGTCCAGCTGGCCTTCGGCACGGTCCTGGGCAAGGACGGCAAGCCGTTCAAGACCCGTGAGGGCGAGACGGTGCGGCTGGTGGACCTGCTGGACGAGGCGATCGACCGGGCGACTGCGGTGGTGCGGGAGAAGGGCGAGCCGATCGGCCTGACCGAGGAGGAGATCACCGGCAACGGCGCGCAGGTCGGCATCGGCGCGGTGAAGTACGCGGACCTGTCGACCTCGGCCAGCCGGGACTACAAGTTCGACCTGGACCAGATGGTGTCGCTGAACGGCGACACCTCGGTGTACCTCCAGTACGCCTACGCCCGTATCCGGTCGATCTTCCGCAAGGCCGGTGACGCGGCCCCCGCGGCGCACCCGGAGCTGCCGCTGGCCCCGGCGGAGCGGGCGCTGGGCCTGCACCTCGACCAGTTCGGCGAGACCCTCGCCGAGGCCGCCGCTTCGTACGAGCCGCACAAGCTCGCCGGGTACCTCTACGGCCTCGCCTCGCTGTTCACGACCTTCTACGACCAGTGCCCGGTCCTGAAGGCTGAGGGCGGCCCGGACCAGGTCGCGGGCCGGCTGTTCCTCTGCGACCTGACCGCCCGCACCCTCCACCAGGGCATGGCGCTCCTCGGCATCCGTACGCCCGAGCGCCTCTGACCCGGTCGCGCCGTCCGGCCGTCCAGACGGCCTGCCGTCGCTTACGCTCCTGCCACAACGGCCCCGTACACCACAGGTGTTGTACGGGGCCGCTCAGGTCTCATGGGGAGGGGCAGCGATGCACCGAGCACCACACCGGAGCAATCACCGGGCCACACACACCGCCGGTTCGACCCGGCGCGCCGCGCTGGGCACCGGAGCCGGGCTGCTGGCGGCCGGATTACTGGCGTCCGCCACCACACCGGCCGCCGCACAGGCCGCCACCGGTGATCCGTACGCGGCGCTGCGCCGGCTGGAGCACGAACACCGGGCCCGGGTCGGCGCCTTCGCCCACAACACCGCCACCGGCGCGACGGTCGCCTACCGGGCGCACACCCGCGTCCCCCTCTGCTCGGTCTTCAAGACCCTCGCCGTCGCGGCGGTGCTCCGCGACCTCGACCGCAACGGGGAGACGCTGGCCCGCCGCATCCACTACACCGACGCCGACCTCGTCGAGAACTCGCCCGTCACCGAAAAGCACGTCGCCACCGGCATGACGATCGCCGAACTATGCGCCGCCGCCCTCCAGCGCAGCGACAACACCGCCGGCAACCTCCTGCTGCGCGAGCTCGGCGGCCCGACCGCCGTCACCGGCTTCGCCCGCTCCCTCGGCGACCGCACCACCCGCCTCGACCGCTGGGAGACGGAACTGAACTCGGCCGAGCCCTGGCGCAGGACGGACACCACCAGCCCCGCCGCCATCGGCCACACCTACACCCGGCTGCTCGTGGGTGACGCCCTCACGCCAACGGACCGGGGCCGGCTGACGGCATGGATGACGACCAACGAAACCAACACGGAACGCTTCCGCGCCGCCCTGCCCAAGGACTGGGCCATCGCCGACAAGACGGGCTCCGGCTCGTACGGCACCGGCAACGACGTGGGGGTGGCCTGGACCCCGGACGGCACCCCGATCGTGCTGGCCGTGCTCACGGGCAAGGCGGAGCAGGCCGCGGCCTACGACAATCCACTGATCGTCGACGTGACGAGGGTGCTCGCGCGGGCCGTGGCGGGCTGAGCGGCACGAGGTCCCGGCGCGGGGTTCAGCCGCGGGGTTCCGGTGCGGACGGCGCCGTCAGTGCTGCCAGGGCCTGCGTACCGCGTCCTTGATCTTCTCGCTCGCGTCCAGCCCGTGCCCGGCGGTCTTCTCGGCCTTCCCCTCGGCCTGCAGCTTGCGGTTGTGCGTGGCCCGGCCGACGACTTCCTTCATGGCGCCGATGGCCTGTGCGCCCTTGGCCTGCATCTTGCGCTTGGCAGTCATGGTTACCCGCTCCTCGGTCGGTCGGGGTCTTCCTTGACAATCGGTCCCGTGCCCGGCGTACGGCGGACAAAACGTGGTGCCCACGACAAAGCTCCCGACCCCGGAACCCGGGGACGGGAGCTTCGGCAACGGCACGGCCGGCCGGGGCGCCTCACAGCCCCTGCGCGACCTCCGTCGCCCAGTACGTCAGGATCATCTGGGCACCGGCCCGCTTGATGCCGGTCAGCGCCTCCAGGATCGCCTTGTCCCGGTCGATCCAGCCCTTCTCCGCGGCCGCCTCGATCATCGCGTACTCACCGGAGATCTGGTACGCGGCGACGGGCACATCCACCGTGTCCGCGACCTTCGCCAGCACGTCGAGGTACGGCAGCGCCGGCTTGACCATCACCATGTCGGCGCCCTCCTCCAGGTCGAGCGCCAGCTCGCGCATCGACTCACGGAGGTTGGCCGGGTCCTGCTGGTAGGTCTTGCGGTCACCCTTGAGCGACGAGCCGACGGCCTCCCGGAAGGGCCCGTAGAAGGCCGAGGAGTACTTCGCGGTGTAGGCGAGGACCGACACGTCCTCGTGCCCGGTCTGGTCGAGCGCGTCACGGACGACGCCGACCTGGCCGTCCATCATGCCGCTCGGGGCCACGACATGGACGCCCGCGTCAGCCTGGACCTGCGCCATCTCGGCGTAGCGCTCCAGCGTCGCGTCGTTGTCGACCCGCCCCTGGGCGTCCAGCACGCCGCAGTGACCATGATCGGTGTACTCGTCCAGGCACAGGTCCGACATGATGACGAGGTCGTCGCCGACCTCGGCCTTCACGTCTCGGATGGCGACCTGGAGGATCCCGTCCGGGTCGGTGCCCACCGTGCCGAGGCCGTCCTTCGTGGCGTCCTCGGGCACCCCGTACAGCATGATCCCGGCGACCCCGGCCTCGACCGCCTCGACGGCGGCCTTCCGCAGCGTGTCGCGGGTGTGCTGGACGACGCCCGGCATCGCGGAGATCGGCACCGGCTCGCCGATGCCCTCCCGTACGAACGCGGGAAGGATCAGGTCGGCGGGGTGCAGCCGGTGTTCGGCCACCATCCGCCGTATGGCGGGGGTGGTACGCAGCCGCCGGGGCCGCGCACCGGGGAAGCTTCCGTACTTCGTCATACCGCCACGCTACGCCCGCTTCGCCCCTGCCTTTGCCGACGTGTCGTCGGAGCGGACGGGTCCGCTCAGGCCGCCACGGGCGGGCTCACCGGACGCATCCGCGACTCCAAGAACCCTGACGGCCCCCGCCTCACCTTCGCCCCCACCACCTGGGCCGACTTCCTGCCGTACGCCACCGAACGGCAGTAACGCAGAAGGGCGCCCCGGGAAGAGGCGCCCTTCAAAGCGTACGTACCGCCGCTCAGCTACGAGCCCGTCTCCGCGAGCCGGGCCGCCGCTCGCTCGGCCGGGTGACCGGGTCCCCGGCCTCGATCGCGGCATCGCGGCGCGCCGCACCGAAGTCCGCGAGCGCTTCGGCCAGCTTGTGCACCGACGGCTCCGGCGACATGACGTCCACCCGCAGCCCGTGCTCCTCGGCCGTCTTGGCGGTGGCCGGGCCGATACAGGCGATGACCGTCACGTTGTGCGGCTTGCCCGCGATACCGACCAGGTTCCGCACGGTGCTCGACGACGTGAACAGCACGGCGTCGAAACCGCCGCCCTTGATCGCCTCACGGGTCTCGGCCGGCGGCGGCGAGGCGCGCACGGTCCGGTAGGCGGTGACGTCGTCGACCTCCCAGCCCAGCTCGATCAGCCCGGCGACCAGGGTCTCGGTGGCGATGTCGGCGCGCGGCAGGAAGACGCGGTCGATCGGGTCGAAGACCGCGTCGTAGGGCGGCCAGTCCTCCAGCAGACCGGCGGCCGACTGCTCCCCGCTCGGCACCAGGTCGGGCTTCACACCGAAGGCGATCAGCGCCTTGGCGGTCTGCTCACCGACCGCGGCGACCTTGATCCCGGCGAAGGCGCGGGCGTCCAGGCCGTACTCCTCGAACTTCTCCCGGACGGCCTTGACGGCGTTGACCGAGGTGAAGGCGATCCACTCGTAGCGGCCGGTGACCAGGCCCTTGACCGCGCGCTCCATCTGCTGCGGGGTGCGCGGCGGTTCGACGGCGATGGTCGGGACCTCGTGCGGCACCGCGCCGTACGAGACGAGCTGGTCGGAGAGCGAAGCGGCCTGCTCCTTCGTGCGCGGCACGAGCACCCGCCAGCCGAAGAGCGGCTTGGACTCGAACCACGAAAGACGGTCGCGCTGGGCCGCCGCACTGCGCTCACCGACCACGGCTATGACCGGCTGGCCCCCGTCCGGCGACGGCAGCACCTTGGCGGCCTTGAGCACCTGGGCGACCGACCCGAGGGTGGCGGTCCAGGTGCGCTGGCGCGTGGTGGTACCGGCGACGGTGACGGTCAGCGGGGTGTCGGGCTTGCGGCCCGCGGACACCAGCTCACCGGCGGCCGCGGCCACCGAGTCGAGGGTGGTCGAGACGACGGCGGTGGCGTCACTGGCACCCACCTCGGACCAGCAGCGCGCGTCGGCGCTGCGGGCGTCGATGAAGCGCACGTCGGTGCCCTCGGCGTCACGTAGCGGCACACCGGCGTACGCGGGCACGCCGACGGCCGCGGCGATGCCGGGCACCACCTCGAAGACGATCCCCTCGGCGGCGCACGCCAGCATCTCCTCGGCGACATCACCGTCGAGCCCGGGGTCCCCGGTGACGGCACGTACGACCCGCTTGCCCGCACGGGCGGCCGCCATGACAAGATTGGCGGTGTCCCGAAGGGTGGAAACGCCGTTGGGGGTGACGGGGATTGACGCCTCGTCAGCTGTTGCCTGCAGTGGTGTGTCCACTTGTGCGCGGGCATGCACGCGCACGACGTCCAGCACCTGCGGGTCGGCGATCAGTACGTCCGCGGAGGCCAGCGCCTCCACGGCACGCAGCGTCAGCAGACCCGGGTCTCCCGGCCCGGCACCCAGGAAGGTGACCTGACCGGAGGCGGAGTGGTTTGGGACGGTGGGGTTCAAAGTGCTCGCTCCCCCATAAGACCGGCCGCACCCTTTGCGAGCATCTCGGCGGCGAGTTCACGACCCAGGTTCAGCGGGGTCGACACGTCGTCGGGAGAGGCGGGTACGTGCCCGGTGGTGGACAGTTGCACCAGCGTGCTGCCGTCGGTCGTGCCGACGACACCCCGCAGATGCAATTCGGTGACAGCCTGCTCGTCAACCTGCAGGTCGGCCAGTGCTCCGACGGGTGCGGAACAGCCGGCCTCCAGGGCGGCGAGCAGGGAACGCTCGGCGGTCACGGCGGCCCGGGTGTCCGGGTCGTCGAGCTCGGCAAGCAGGGCGATGAGGTCCACGTTGACCGCAGCGCACTCGATCGCCAGTGCCCCCTGGCCGGGGGCGGGCAAAATCACGTCGGGCGACAGCAGCTGCGTCGCCTCGTCGATCCGGCCGATCCGGGTGAGTCCGGCGGCGGCCAGTACGACCGCGTCCAGTTCCCCCTTCGCGACGAAGCCGATGCGGGTGTCGATGTTCCCGCGTATCGGCACGGTCTCCACACGCCGGCCCAGCGACCTGGCCCAGGCGTTGAGCTGCGCCATCCTCCTGGGGGACCCAGTCCCCACCCGGGCGCCGTCGGGCAGCTGCTCGAAGGTGAGCCCGTCCCTGGCGATCAGCGCGTCACGCGGGTCTTCCCGTACGGGGATCGCGGCCAGGGTGAGGGTCTCGGGCTGCGTGGTGGGCAGGTCCTTGAGGGAGTGGACGGCGAAGTCGATCTCCCCGGCGAGCAGCGCGTCACGCAGCGCGGAGACGAAGACGCCGGTGCCGCCGATCTGCGCGAGGTGCTCACGGGAGGTGTCGCCGTAAGTGGTGATCTCCACCAGCTCGACGGGACGGCCCGTCAGCTCGCTTACCACCTCGGCGACGCGTCCGGACTGGGCCATGGCGAGCTTGCTGCGCCGCGTGCCCAGCCGCAGTGCTCTCGTAGTGCTGTCGGTCATGCCCGCTCCCGTGCATCGTGCCTGTCGGCGCGCGTGTCGGCCCGGCTGACGGCGGCGACCGTCTGGGGGTCGAGGTCGAAGAGTTCCCGCAGGGCGTCCGCATACCCGGCGCCGCCGGGCTCGCTGGCGAGCTGCTTGACCCGGACGGTGGGCGCGTGCAGGAGTTTGTCGACGACGCGGCGCACCGTCTGGGTGATCTCGGCGCGCTCCTTGTCGTCCAGGTCGGGAAGGCGGCCGTCGAGCCGGGAGATCTCACCGGCGACGACATCCGCTGCCATGGTGCGCAGGGCGACCACGGTGGGGGTGATGTGCGCGGCCCGCTGGGCCGCGCCGAACGCGGCGACCTCGTCGGAGACGATGCCGCGCACCTTGTCCACGTCGGCCGCCATCGGCGCGTCCGCGGACGCGTCGGCCAGCGACTCGATGTCGACGAGATGCGCGCCCTCGACCCGGTGTGCCGCGGCATCTATGTCCCGCGGCATCGCGAGGTCGAGCAGCGCCAGCGGCGCCGCGTTCCCCTCGCGCGCGGCCGCGACCATCTCGCCGGCCAGGACCAGACCGGTCGCGCCGGTACAGGAGACCACGATGTCGGCGAGCGCCAGCTCGTCCGGGACGGAGGTCATGGCGGCCGCACGGGCGGTGAGCCGGTGCGTGGCGCCGGGTCCGCCCGGCTCGGTGAGGATCCGGACGAGCCGCTCGGCGCGCTCGACGGTGCGGTTGGCGACGGCCAGTTCGCCGACCCCGGCCCGTACGAGGGTGGTGGCGGCCAGCGACGACATCGATCCGGCACCGATGACCAGCGCCCGCTTGCCGCGCGCCCAGTCCGCGACGTCCTGGCCGGCCGCGAGCTGCTCCAGCCCGAAGGTGACCAGCGACTGGCCGGCCTTGTCGATGCCGGTCTCGCTGTGGGCGCGCTTGCCGACCCGCAGGGCCTGCTGGAACAGGTCGTTCAGCAGCCGCCCGGCGGTGTGCAGTTCCTGGGCGACGGCCAGCGCGTCCTTGATCTGCCCGAGGATCTGGCCCTCGCCGACGACCATCGAGTCCAGGCCGCAGGCCACCGAGAAGAGGTGGTGGACGGCGCGGTCCTCGTAGTGGACGTAGAGATAAGGGGTGAGCTCCTCCAGGCCGGCGCCGCTGTGGCGGGCCAGGAGGGTGGAGAGTTCGGCGACACCGGCGTGGAACTTGTCCACGTCGGCGTAGAGCTCGATGCGGTTGCAGGTGGAGAGCACCGCGGACTCGGTGACCGGTTCGGCCGACACCGCGTCCTGCAGCAGCTTGCCGCGCGCCTCCGGGGCGAGTGCGGCCCGCTCCAGCACGCTCACCGGCGCGCTGCGATGGCTCAGTCCGACGACCAGGAGGGTCATGCCGGCATCACGGCGGGCATGTCCCCGTCAGGTCCCTTACGATCGCCCGCCACGGCGGCAGCGGCGCGGGCGGCCGGAGCCGGGGCGTCGCCGTCGGGCCCGGCCTCCTCGCCCGCCTTGCGCTGCTCGTGGAAGGCGAGAATCTGCAGCTCTATCGACAGGTCGACCTTGCGCACGTCCACCCCGTCGGGGACGGTCAGCACGGTCGGCGCAAAGTTGAGGATCGAGGTGACACCGGCGGCGACCAGACGCTCACAAACCTGCTGGGCAGCCCCGGCCGGCGTGGCGATGACGCCGATCGAGACGCCGTTGCTCTCGATGATGTGCTCCAGCTCGTCGGTGTGCTGGACACCGATGCCCGCGACGGGCTTGCCGGCCATGGCCGGGTCGGCGTCGATCAGCGCGGCGACGCGGAAGCCACGCGAGGCGAAGCCGCCGTAGTTGGCGAGCGCGGCGCCGAGGTTACCGATACCGACGATGACAACCGGCCAATCCTGCGTCAGCCCCAGCTCGCGCGAGATCTGGTAGACGAGGTACTCCACGTCGTAGCCGACGCCGCGGGTTCCGTACGAGCCGAGGTAGGAGAAGTCCTTGCGCAGCTTGGCAGAGTTGACTCCGGCCGCGGCGGCGAGTTCCTCGGAGGACACCGTGGGGACCGAACGCTCGGAGAGCGCGGTCAGTGCACGCAGATACAGCGGGAGACGGGCGACGGTGGCCTCGGGAATGCCTCGGCTGCGGGTCGCCGGTCGGTGAGTTCGGCCAGTTGCCACGGTGCTCCTGCGGGTAGAGCGGGGCTGCGGGCGACCACATGGAACCCGACCGCCCTGTCTTCTGCAGGCTATGTCTTTGTGAACGCGTGCACAAAGATGGTGTCCGGTTTGTCCGCCCAAAGTGACCGGGGTCACGCGCCTATTACAGGCCTCCGCGGAACCAACTCCCACGTCACACCGTTCCCTCGCGCCGCCCGTGAAACACGGCAGCACCCACGGGAGCACGTGCCCTCACTCCTCATCGCCATACCCCCGGAAACCTACAAATCGCCCACCGATGGTAATCGACCCGGACCCCCGCGGGCGCGCCCCGAATCCGTGCCCGGCGGTGCGGGGCCCGGCCCGGCCCCCGCGACACGCCCTCCCGCCGACCCGACCCGGCACAATGGCTCCATGGCCCCCTTGTTCAGCCGCAGCCCCCGCAAGAACCCCGCCGACCGGATGGTCACCCTCGTCGGCAAGCCGGGCTGCCACCTCTGCGATGACGCCCAGGCCGTGATCGAGAAAGTGTGCGCGGAGACCGGCGCGTCCTGGGAGAAGAAAGACATCACCGAGGACGCCGAGCTGCACCGCAAGTACTGGGAGCAGATTCCGGTCATCCTCGTCGACGGCGCCCAGCACGACTTCTGGCGGGTCGACCCGAAGCGGCTGCGTACGGCTCTGGGCGCCTGAGCCGTACCCGCTCCGCCGGGCCGTGCGGAACGCTCTCGCGGACGCCGCCACGGATGGCCGTAACGCAACCGTCCACCGCCCCAGGCCTTCCTGACACGCGCCCGTAACCGGCTGCACCGAACAAACTGGCTACGCTAGCGCCATGGCACGCCCGTCGCCCGCTCATCGCCTCCGCTGGAGTCCCTCCGGGGCACTCTTCTCCCTGGGTTGGCTCACCCGCCGCAGACGACCCGCCACGGCCCGCAGTGTGCTGGCCGGCGAGGCCGCAGCCGAGGCCGCCCGGAAGTCCTCCCAGGAAGCGCCGCCCGCCGAAGAGACCGAGACCGCGGCGGAACCCGATTTCCCGGTCGTCGGAGACACGGCGGCCGCCGCCTTCTTCGACCTGGACAACACCGTCATGCAGGGCGCCGCCCTGTTCCACTTCGGCCGCGGCCTGTACAAGCGGCGCTTCTTCCACAAGCGCGATCTGGCCCGGTTCGCCTGGCAGCAGATCTACTTCCGGCTGGCCGGCTCGGAGAACCCCGAGCACATGGCGGACGTCCGCAACAGCGCGCTGTCCATCGTCCAGGGCCACCGCGTCGCCGAATTGATGTCCATCGGCGAGGAGATCTACGACGAGTACATGGCCGAGCGGGTCTGGCCCGGCACCCGCGCCCTGGCCCAGGCCCACCTCGACGCAGGTCAGAAGGTCTGGCTGGTGACCGCGGCCCCCGTCGAGACCGCGACGATCATCGCCCGCCGGCTCGGCCTGACCGGCGCGCTGGGCACCGTCGCCGAGTCCGTCGGCGGGGTCTACACGGGCAAACTGGTCGGCGAGCCGCTGCACGGCCCGGCGAAGGCCGAGGCGGTCCGCGCCCTGGCGTCCGCGGAGGGCCTGGACCTGTCGCACTGCGCCGCCTACAGCGACTCCGCCAACGACATCCCGATGCTCTCGCTCGTCGGGCACCCCTATGCGATCAACCCGGACAGCCGACTGCGCAAGCACGCCCGGGTGCAGGGATGGCGGCTGCGCGACTACCGGACCGGACGCAAAGCCGCCAAGATCGGTATCCCCGCGGCGGCCGGTGTGGGCGCCCTCGCAGGCGGTGCCGCAGCCGCGGTCGCACTGCAGCGCCGACGCCGCTGACCAGGCCTGATGCCCGTATGGGACGGCGGCCCATCCCCTCTTCCTACCCCCTCCGCCGTCCCCTCAGTCCCGTAGCCGCCGGGTAACCACAACACGCCCTCCAACCAGGCAGATTGCGTTTCCTTCCGATCAAAAGTTGCTCAGTATTCGATACTTGATCTGCCACCAACCCGGCACGGACCGTAAGTAATCGATGATTTGAGCAACTGGGTGTAGCGCTGCCTGTACGAAGCGTTATTCTCCTCAGACGCAATCCGGAACCCACACGTCCCTACGACGAGTGAACGGTCCCGCACTGCACGTGATGGAAGCTCTGCCTCTGGGAGTCCCGTGTACCCACACGTCGGGGTTGACGCCTCGGGCCTGGCTACGCTGCGTACGACACTCGTCGACCACCTGCGCAGTTTTGTCCCCACCGCGTACGCCGTCCCCGCATTCGCCTCAGCCGTCCCCGCCGCCGGACCCTGCTACGCCCTGGCCGACGGGAGTGCTGCGGTCGGCAAGGCCGCCGGCAGAACCCGCCGCTCCGGCTCCGGCACGACCACCGCCCGTCGTCCCGCCGACAGCGACAGCCGTCGCATGATGGACCTCGTCGAACGAGCCCAGGCGGGCGAGGCCGACGCCTTCGGCCGCCTCTACGACCAGTACGCCGACACGGTCTACCGCTACATCTACTACCGCGTGGGCGGCCGCGCCACGGCCGAGGACCTCACCAGTGAGACCTTTCTGCGGGCCCTGCGCCGCATCGGCACCTTCACCTGGCAGGGCCGTGACTTCGGCGCCTGGCTCGTGACCATCGCCCGCAACCTCGTCGCCGACCACTTCAAGTCCTCACGCTTCCGCCTGGAAGTCACCACGGGCGAAATGCTCGACGCCAACGAGGTCGAGCGCAGCCCCGAGGACTCGGTCCTCGAATCCCTCTCCAACGCCGCCCTGCTGGAGGCGGTACGCAAGCTCAACCCCCAACAGCAGGAGTGCGTCACGCTGCGCTTTCTGCAGGGCCTCTCGGTCGCCGAGACCGCCCGCGTCATGGGCAAGAACGAGGGCGCGATCAAGACCCTCCAGTACCGCGCCGTACGCACCCTGGCGCGGCTGCTCCCCGAAGACGCCCGCTGACCCGACCCCCCCTGTCCGCAGATGCCGATGACCAGTCCCATGCCGTATCTGCTCACTCTTGGTGACCCTCCATACCCGGTCGGTCAGATCATCGTGAGTGCGTAACCCGAGTGCCGCGCCGCTCGTTGTGCGGGATGCAGGCTCCATGCGGTCATGCCTTGCCCGCCGCCTCTCACTCGATCGAGTGGCTGCGGACAACGGCTTGCAACCGTCCGGTCCGTCTGGACAGTCAAAGCCAGTCCGGGGAGTCGAGCGGGATGACGAGAGGAGGTGCCGCCCGTGATCGCGAATGTCTCGGTGCACCGGCGGGCCAACGCCTTCGCCCAGGCCCTTGAGGAGCAGGTCCTCGAGGGCACGGCGGCCGAGGACCAGGTCGACAATCCGGCGCAAGCGCCGGGCGAAGCACGGCTGTTGGCGGCCGCCGACGGCCTCGGGAAACTCCCGAGGCCGGAGATGGCTGCCGAGGTCAAGACTGTCCAGCGCGCCCAGCTCATCGCCGCGATGGAGTCCGCCTTCGCCGAAGGCGCTCCGTCCGACGGTGCCAGGGTGCCCGAGCAGCGCGAACACAAGGGCGCGCACCGCGCCACGAAATCGATCGGCAGGCTGCGTCCGCGCTCCCGCCTCACCAAGGGACTGGCGGCGGGCGGGCTGACGGTCGGCGTCGCCGCCGGTGCGTTCACCGGCGTCGCCGCGGCCAGCTCCGACGCCCTTCCCGGCGACTCCCTCTACGGCCTCAAGCGCGGCATGGAGGATCTCAAGCTCGGCATGGCCGACGACGACTCGGACCGCGGGCAGCTCTATCTCGACCAGGCCGCCATCCGCATGCTGGAGGCGCGCCGCCTGATGGAGCGCGCCCGGGTCGCCGACCTCGACCATGAAGCGCTCGGCGAGGTCCGCAAGGCGCTCGCCGGCGTCACACACGACGCGGGTGAGGGCCACCGCCTGCTGCACCAGGCGTATGAGCGCGATGGCTCACTCGGCCCCATCCAGGCGCTGAACTCCTTCACCAAGTCCCACCGCCGCACCTGGTCGCAGTTGCGCGACAGGCTCCCGGTGCAGCTCATGGACGTCCGTGACCGGGTCAGCTCGGTCTTCGACGCCATAGACAAAGAGGTCGGTCCGCTCCGCCCGCTGCTGCCGCCCACCCCGGACGGCCGGGGCCACCACCGCAACACGCACGCCTCCGGGGGCACCGGCTCCGGCTCCGACGGGCGTCCGGCCCCGACGGGCAGCAAGTCCGCCTCCGGCAAACACGCCCGCGGCTCGCACGCCCCTCGCCCGTCGGCCTCGCCGTCCCAGGAGGACGGCCTGCTCGGCGGCAATACGGGCGGCCTGCTCGACCCGCCGTCCAAGGGCGGCAGCCCGTCCCCGCACGGCCGGGGCCACCACCACAGTGGCCGGGACACCGGCGGGCAGCCCGATGTCACCCTCCCACCGCTGATCCCGGGGCTGCTTCCCGGCCTGGGCATCGACGGGGAGGATCTTCCCAAGTAGCGAAGCGGTCCCTCCGGCGCTCGGTGTTCTTCTGGTCCTTCCCTCAGAAGAACACCGAGCGTCGCTGTACCAGCAGCTTGTAGAGGGTGTGCTGAATCGTTTCCCGTACCTGATCGGTCAGGTTGAACATCAGCATCGGATCGTCCGCCGCCTCCGGCGGATAGCCAGCCGTCGGGATCGGCTCACCGAACTGGATCGTCCACTTCGTCGGCAGCGGCACCGCCCCCAGCGGCCCCAGCCACGGGAAGGTCGGCGTGACCGGGAAGTACGGCAGCCCCAGCACCCGCGCCAGCGTCTTGGCGTTCCCGATCATCGGGTAGATCTCCTCCGCGCCCACGATCGAGCACGGCACGATCGGCGCCCCGGCCTTCAGCGCCGTCGAGACGAAGCCGCCGCGCCCGAACCGCTGCAGCTTGTAGCGGTCGGCGAAGGGCTTGCCGATGCCCTTGAAACCCTCCGGCATCACCCCGACGATCTCGCCGCGCTCCAGCAGCCGCTGGGCGTCCTCCGCACAGGCGAGGGTGTGCCCGGCCTTACGCGCCAGCTCGTTTATCACCGGCAGGACGAACACCAAATCGGCCGCCAGCAGCCGCAGATGACGCTGCGCCGGGTGGTTGTCGTGCACCCCGACCTGCAGCATCAGGCCGTCCAGCGGCAGCGTCCCGGAGTGGTTGGCGACGATCAGTGCCCCGCCGTCGGAGGGGATGTTCTCGACACCCTTCACCTCGACCCGGAAGTACTTCTCGTAGAAGGGCCGCAGCAGCGACATCAGGACCTGGTCGGTCAGTTCCTCGTCGTACCCGAAGTCGTCGACCTCGTAGTCGCCGGTGATCCGCCGGCGCAGAAAGGCCAGCCCGCCCGCGATCCGCTCGTCCAGGGACCGCCCGGGGCTCGTCCGCGGGGGCACCGCCGGCGGGTGCTCGGTCCGTGCCTCGGGTACGGGCGCCAGCGCCGTACCGCGCCCCGTGCGCCCGGCCCTCCTGGCCTTCCTGCGCGCCCGGGGCTCCTCGCCGAAGGGGATGACCTTGGCGTCCGCCATCGTGGGTGAACTCCTCACTGGGTCTGGCCGCCGCGTGCCGTCAGCACGCCGGCGAGCCGGTCGACGGTGCGGGCGACGGACTCGGGCGGCAGCAGCCCGGGTCCACGGCTGCGGGCGAATTCCGCGAAGGTCTCCGCCGTCGTGTACTTCGGATCGAACCCCAGTGTCTCGCGCATCTGCGTCGTTTCCACGACCCTGCCGTGCGTGAGCAGCCGGATCTGTTCCGGTGAGAAGTCCGTGATGCCGATGGACCGCAGCGCCGTACCGGCCCAGGTCACGGTCGGCAGGAGGAGCGGCAGGGTGGGCCGCCCCAGCCGCCGGGAGGTCTGCGACAGCAGCAGTACGCCGTCCCCGGCGATGTTGAAGGTGCCGCTGTTGAGCGTGCCGCGCCGCGGCGCGGCGGCGGCGATCCGCAGCACCTCGATGGCGTCGCCCTCATGGACGAACTGCAGCCGCGGGTCGTAGCCGAGGACGGTGGGCAGCACGGGCAGCGAGAAGTACTCGGCGAGCGGCGAATCCGCACACGGCCCGAGGATGTTGGCGAAGCGCAGCACGCACACCGCCACATCGGGCCGGCGCCGGGCGAAGCCTCGTACATACCCCTCGACCTCGACGACGTCCTTGGCGAAGCCGCCACTGGGCAGCGACTTCGGCGTGGTGGTCTCGGTGAAGACGGCGGGGTCCCGGGGCGCGGAGCCGTAGACGCTGGTGCTGGACTTGATGACCAGCCGCTGCACATTCGGGGCCTTCTGGCAGGCGCCGAGCAGCTGCATCGTCCCGATGACGTTGGTTTCCTTCACCGAGGTGCGGCCGCCGCGCTTGCCCAACGGCGTGCCGTTGATGTCCATATGGATGACCGTGTCGACGCCCGTCTCGCCCAGGACCCTGGCAATGGCCGGATGCCGGATATCGGCCTTGAGGAATTCGGCGCCGCCCAGATGATGTTCCGGCGCCACGGCATCGACCCCGATCACCCGGTCGACGTCGGGATCGCGCTGGATACGGCGGACGAACCGGCCGCCCAGCTGCCGTGCGACTCCCGTGACGAGCACGACCTTGCCCAAGATCAGCCCTTCCTTCCCGCCGCGACCGCCGTGGCCGAGCTGTCCGGGCCACGCTATCGGGTAGGTGTTGCGCTGTGATGACCACAGGATGCCCGTGGCCACATTTCCGTCCGGCCACCGTCCATACGGCCCACAACGCGCCGCAGCCCCCGATCGCACAGGGCGATGGGGGGCTGCGAAATCGCGATCAGCGTCGCTTACTTCTTGTTACGACGCTGAACACGGGTGCGCTTGAGCAGCTTGCGGTGCTTCTTCTTAGCCATCCGCTTGCGCCGCTTCTTGATAACAGAGCCCACGACTACCCTCGCTTACTTCGAATCACTCGGTGCGGGGCGTCCGAGCCCACACTACCTACATCGGGCCAGCCTACCCGGCCACGGGCGAACGGCGTAATCCGAGGGTCGGCGAAGAACTGTCAGGCCGATTCCACCCCCACAAAGGACTCACGGAGGTAGTCGTGAACCGCTTGCTCCGGAACCCGGAAAGACCTCCCCACGCGAATCGCGGGCAGATGACCGCTGTGCACCAAGCGGTACACGGTCATCTTCGATACTCGCATCACCGTGGCGACCTCCGCCACTGTCAGGAACACGACCTCGTTCAGAGGCCTCTGGTCTGCAGCCATGCCACACCTGCACCTTCCGCATAAGACGGACACCGGCTTCCCCTCCGGTGACTCTTCGTCGCTATGCGCTCACTCCCCAGATTAGGGGCGGGTGATGCGAGTGGGGAAGAGGAGCAGCGAACAGCCCACTATCGGGACAGACATGCTCGATTAAGGACATAGCGCGCCAGCGGCTGATAGTTCGCGGCCGGCACCGCATCGTCGAGCGGCACCGCCACCGACACCCGCCCCTCCGCCTGACCGACGAACAGCGCCGGGTCGTCCGAGTCCGCCAGCCCGATCGCCTCGATGCCCAGCTGACCTGCCCCGCAGACCCAGCCATGGTCCCCGATCACCAGCCCCGGCAGCGGCCCGGCGGAGCCCCCCACGGCCGCCAGAGCGGTGCGTACCGGGAGCGGCGAATGGGTGTGCACGCCCCCCGTCCCGGGCGCGCCCCGCACGCCGGTTTCTCGCATCAGCGCGACTCCCCGTACGTAGTCGAGTGTGCAGGTACGTACCCCGAACCGGGTCGCTATGTCGACACGGTCGCCATACGCCGGGGTGAGAACGGGGCAGCCCGCCGACGAGAGAGCGTCTGCGAGGGCGGCGTAGAACTCCACCAGCCGGTGCGGATGGCCGGTGCCGATCAGCACCGGCGCCCGGCGGCCGGCCGCCTCACCGACCCGTTCGGCGAACCGGTCCAGCGCCGCGATGGTGCGGTCCGGATCGATCACATCCAGGCCGGAAGTATGTGCGGGATCGGCCGAAACCCCGCACTCCTGCCCCATCAGTCGCAGTACTTCACCGACCGGCCACTCCCCTTCGGGATCCAGCCCCAGCAGCGCCCGGGGATCGCGCGCCGCGAAGAGCCGGTAACGCGCCAGACTCTTCTCCCGCGTGGTCGCGATCGTCCCCGCGAGCCGCGTCTCGATCAGGTGCGCCCGCAGCGCCCCAGTGCCCAACACGCGTCCCATACTGTCCGGTTGGTCGGCCTACGGTTGCCCTGACCGCCGGGTAGTCACACCTTCGGGGCACGGCGCCGGATACGGCCGTACGGGGACGGCGCTACGGAGGCACGGCGCCCCTCGCCCCCTGGAGCCCGTAACAGCGTTACAGAGGCCGCTGCGGGGCCCTACGGCAGCAGCCCATGCGCCGGGAACACCGCCCGGCGGGTGGCCAGCACCGCCTGGTCCAGCCGGTCGGCCGGGTCATAGCCGTCGTCGACGAAGTCCCGCCACTGCGGCGTACGGCCGTCCGTCATCCGCAGCGGCGCCAACTGCCGCGTCCTGCGGAACACTTCGTGCCGCCACGCCTCCGGCACCATGGAGCTCGGGTCGATCGGCCGGCCCGCCGCGATCGCGACCAGATGCGTCCAGCTGCGCGGCACCACGTCCACCACCGCATAGCCGCCTCCGCCGAGCGCGACCCAGCGGCCGTCCGCGTGCTGATGCGCCAGGTCATGACAGGCCTCCGCCACCGCACGCTGAGCGTCCAGGCTCACCGCAAGGTGCGCCAGCGGATCCTCGAAGTGGGTGTCAGCGCCGTGCTGCGTCACGATCACCTGCGGCCGGAAGGCCCCCAGCAGCTCCGGCACCACCGCATGAAAGGCCCGCAGCCAGCCCTCGTCCCCGGTCCCGGCCGGCAGCGCCACATTCGCCGCGGTGCCCTCCGCACCCTCGCCGCCCGTCTCCTCCGGCCAGCCGGTCTGCGGAAAGAGCGTCCGCGGATGCTCGTGCAGCGAGATCGTCAGTACCCGCGGGTCCTCCCAGAACGCCGCCTGCACCCCGTCGCCGTGGTGGACGTCCACATCGACGTACGCGACCCGCTCGGCGCCCAGCTCCAGCAGCCGGGCGACCGCCAGCGACGCGTCGTTGTAGATACAGAATCCGGCTGCCCCGCCCGGCATCGCATGGTGCAGCCCGCCGGCGAAGTTCACCGCATGCGCCGCATCGCCGCGCCAGACAGCCTCCGCCGCGCCCACCGACTGCCCGGCGATCAGCGCGGACGCCTCATGCATCCCCACGAACGCCGGATCGTCCGCCGTTCCCAGCCCGTACGACAGATCCGCGGCAGCGGGGTCCGCCGAGGCTCTGCGGACCGCGCCGATGTAGTCCTCGCGATGCACCAGCCGCAGGGTGGAGTCCCCGGCCGGCTTGGCCGCGACCACCTCCAGCGGCCCGCGATCCAGCTCGTACGCCTCCACCAAACGCATGGTCAGCGCGAGCCGGACCGGGTCCATCGGATGCCCGGACCCGAAGTCGTAGCCCGTTACTGCCTCATCCCACATCAGCTGTGCGCGGCCGCTCATGCCCGTCACCGTATCGGGCCTCCGGCGCCCCGAACGATCGGGCATACACCAGCGTCACCAGCACCAGGGCCATCGGTACGAGCATCGCCCCCCGATAGCTCCAGGCATCACCGAGCGCACCGACCAGCGGGGAGCCGATCAAAAAGCCCACATAGTTGAAAATGTTCAGCCGTGCGACGGCCATGTCCGACGCACCGGCACCGTGGTGTTCAAAGGCGTACCGCCCCGCCGCCGCGAACGTCTGGGGCACGATCACACACAGCCCGAGCCCCAGCAGCGTGAACCCCGCCATTCCGGCCCAGGCCCCAGGCGCCGCCGCCACCACCGCGAACCCGCCCGCCGCGACCACCGTCCCGGTCCGCACCACCGCGACCGCCCCGAAGCGCCGCACGCCCAGATCGCCGACCGCCCGCCCGAGCAGCGTGGTGACCATGTAGACGTTGTACGGGACGGTGGCGAGCTGCTCCGAGCTCCCCAGGACGTCCTGCAGATACTTGGCGCTCCAATTGGAGACGGTCGAGTCCCCGATATACGCAAACGCCATCACCAGACACAGCGGCAACAACAGCCGCATCGCGAGGGGCGCAACGGCCGCCGCTGGCCCCTCTTCGCCCCCCACCGGGTCCCGATGGTCCCGGTCCACGAACCATCGCCCCGCGATCAGCGCCAGCGGCACCAGGACCGCCACCACCGGCCCGTACAGCAGCACCAGCGACAGCTTCCAGTGCGCGCCCGCCCAGGCCAGCGAGGCACCCACGATGCCGCCCAGGCTGTACGCCGCATGGAACCCGAGCATGATGCTCCGCCCGTACGCCCGCTGCAGACGCACCCCGAGCATGTTCATCGAGGCATCCAGGGCCCCCACCGACAGCCCGAAGACCGCCAGCGCCACCGCGACCTGCACCATCGACCCGACCGACCCGACCGCCAGCAGCGCCAGACACACCACGGGCTGCACGCACCGCAGGACCCGGCTGGGCCGTACCCGCTTCACCAGCTGCTCGGTACCGACACTGCCGACCCCCGCGAGGAGGGGCACCGCCGCGAGGAAGGCCGGCAACAGCCCGTCCGAAATCCCGTAGCGCTCCTGGATCGCGGGTATTCGGGTCACGAGGAGGGCGAAGACCGCCCCTTGGACGAAGAAGCTGAGGGCGAGCGACACCCGGCCGTGCCGTAGCTGCGCTCCTGGTACCCGAGGGGCCGTCATGGCCGCTCAGCCTAGGACTCCCCGCTACCGCTGGGTAGATGGATCTCTCCGCCAATTCCGACCTATGTCCGACCGGCGACACCTCTACTGCAACAGCGCCGGCAGCTCCGCCATATGGACGAACAGCGCGGTGGCCCCGGCCTCCGTCAGCTTCGCCGCCGACGTCATCGCCGTGAAGCCGTAGACGTCCATCCCCGCGGCGGCCGCGGCCCGCACCCCCAGCGGACTGTCCTCGACCACCGCACACCGCTCCGGTGCCACACCCATCTCCCGCGCCGCATGCAGAAAGAGATCCGGCGCCGGCTTCCCCCGCCCCACGTCCTGCGAGGAGAAGATGCGCTCAGCGGCACCGTCACCGGTCCGCCCCCCGGCAAAGCGCTCGATCAGTCCGGTCTTCGTCAACGCCACCCGGATCCGCTCATGGCTCCCCGACGACCCGACGCAATACGGCACCCCGTCGGCGGCCAGCTTCTCCAGCACCTCGACCACACCCGCTACGGGCTCCAACCGCCTGCGGAATTCCTCGAAGACCCGCGTGTGAAAGGTCTCGTCGAACCCGGCCGGTAGCAGCTTCCCCGACCGCTGCAGCACCAGCTCGTGAATACGGTGCATCGCGCCGCCCATGTAGTCGCGCAGCGACTCTTCATAGGTAGTCGGATGCCCCAGCTCGGTGAGGTACGCGGCAAGGATCCGATTGGAGATCGGTTCGCTGTCCACCAGGACGCCATCATTATCGAAAATGACCAAGTCGTAGCGCATACTCATGAGCGTACCGAGCGGCCCGAAACGCAGAAAAGCCCCGCACCATAAGGTGCGGGGCTTTCCCACAATGATTGTTCGGCGGCGTCCTACTCTCCCACAGGGTCCCCCCTGCAGTACCATCGGCGCTGAAAGGCTTAGCTTCCGGGTTCGAAATGTAACCGGGCGTTTCCCTAACGCAATGACCACCGAAACACTATGAAGTTGACCAACCCGGCAATGACACAGGTCGTTACTTCAGAACCTACACAGTGGACGCGAGCAACTGAGGACAAGCCCTCGGCCTATTAGTACCAGTCAACTCCACCCGTTACCAGGCTTCCATATCTGGCCTATCAACC